>JBBKXU010000143.1:0-9899 GCA_037969645.1 Ferruginibacter sp.
TTGCTTTTAAGACCATAGTACACACGGCTTCTTTCATCACTATCAACTTTTACGCTTCTGCCATCTTTGCCTCCCAGGAAATTCCAGCCATGTACGTCATCTGTATAACCATTGCCATCATCATCAATACCGTTGCCGGGTATTTCGTTGGGGTTGTTCCAGAGCAATGATTTAAGGTCTTCATGCAAAGTATCTAAGCCGGTATCTATTACCGCAACTACCACGGTTTTACTTTTGAGGTTTTTACTTTTTAAAAACTGGTATGCTTTATCAACGCTAACGCCGCTATAACCGTCTGTTTCCTTATCCATCATGTGCCAGCCATTGGGTACTACGTTTGTTTGTGCAAACGACGCCATACCGGCAAAAAGGAGAGCTATAAAAATTTTAGAAATCTTAATCATATTTAGATATTTGTTTGGGCAAAAATAAAGGGTATGGCTATAAACGCCATACCGCTCGTGTTAATTTGCAAAATTTTATAGATTGAACTTAATTCCCTGTGCCAGAGGCAGTTTATCGGTGTAATTGATGGTATTTGTCTGCCTGCGCATATATACTTTCCAGGCATCGCTGCCGCTTTCACGTCCGCCGCCGGTTTCTTTTTCGCCACCAAAAGCACCGCCAATCTCGGCACCCGATGTTCCGATATTTACATTGGCAATACCGCAATCGCTGCCTACCTGCGATAAAAACTGCTCGGCCTGACGCATATTATTGGTCATAATGGCCGAGGATAAACCCTGCGGAACGCCGTTTTGCATAGCAATGGCTTCATCAAGGGTTTTGTATTTCATCAGGTAGAGGATGGGAGCGAAGGTTTCATGCTGCACAATAGCGTAACTATTCTTTGCTTCGGCAATACATGGTTTTACATAACAACCGCTTTCGTAGCCTTTGCCTTTTAAAGCACCGCCTTCAACAATAAATTTGCCGCCTTCTTCTTTGCATTTTTCAATCGAATCAAGGTACATTTTTACGGCATCCTTATCAATTAATGGACCTACATGATTTTTTTCGTTTAGCGGGTCACCAATTTTTATCTGACCATAAGCCTTCAATAATTTTTCTTTAAACTTATTGTAAATTTTTTCGTGGATGATGAGTCTGCGGGTAGAAGTGCATCTTTGTCCGGCAGTACCAACTGCACCAAATGTGGCGCCAATCAGGGCCATATCTAAATCCGCATTTTCGGTGATGATGATGGCGTTGTTGCCACCCAATTCCAATAAACTTCTTCCCAGGCGCTGAGCAACTGAAGCGCTAACCGCTTTACCCATTCTTGTGCTTCCTGTTGCAGATACTAAAGGAATTCTGGTGTCATTACTCATCCATTCGCCAACATTGCGGCCACCAATAATAATATTTGAAACGCCCTCGGGTACATTATTTTTTTTGAAGACAGATTGTATAATGTTTTGGCAGGCGATAGCACAGAGCGGTGTTTTTTCGCTTGGCTTCCAAACACTAACATCGCCACAAACCCAGGCTAATGCAGCATTCCAGCTCCATACGGCTACGGGGAAATTAAAGGCTGATATAACGCCTACAACGCCCAAAGGGTGGTATTGCTCGTACATACGATGGCCGGGCCTTTCACTGTGCATGGTAAGGCCATGTAACTGGCGGCTGAGGCCAACTGCAAAATCGCAGATATCAATCATTTCCTGTACTTCGCCATAACCTTCCTGCAGGCTTTTGCCCATTTCGTAACTTACTAATTGGCCAAGATCATTTTTGTGTTTTCTTAATTCTTCACCAATCTGGCGAACTACTTCGCCACGCTTTGGTGCAGGCCAGGTGCGCCATTCGGCAAATGCTGATTGTGCTTTTTTAATTACCGCTTCGTAGGTTTTTGCATCGGCACCGGTAACGGTGGCAATTTGCTTACCATCAACAGGAGAATAAGAGATGATTTTTTCGCCGTTGCTTTTTAACCAGGTTAAACCTGTAGAAACGCCGTTGTTGTTGGATTGGATCTTTAATGTTTTTAAAAATTTCATATAGCTTTTATTGTATTTGATTTGTAATTGTGGGCTGCAAGTTAACGAATGGAGGGGAAATGGGGTTGGATGCAGGGTACTTGATGCATGATACTGGATACTTAAAAGACTATGATTGTAAGAGAATTTGATGTTTATCGGGCTGCCATCCAGTATCAAGTATCCAGCATCCCTTTAATACTGCTCGCTTTCGTTGGGGAAGTCTTTGCTTTTTACATCGCTGATGTATTGCTTAACGGCACCATCAATCTGCTCGTATAAATTGAGGTATTTTCTTAAAAAACGTGGTTTAAATTCTACATTAATGCCCAACATATCATGCATTACTAAAACCTGGCCATCGCAATCCGGGCCTGCACCAATACCGATAGTGGGTATGCTCAAACTTTCACTTACTTCTTTGGCCAACGTCGCCGGAATTTTTTCCAGTACAATGGCAAATGCGCCTGCATCCTGTAAAAGCAGGGCATCTTTTTTTAGTTTGGTTGCTTCATCGGTTTCTTTGGCTCTTACGGTGTAGGTACCAAATTTATAGATGCTTTGCGGTGTTAATCCCAAATGACCCATTACAGGTATACCAGCGCTTACAATTTTACTAACCGCATCAATGGCTTCTTCGCCACCTTCCATTTTTACCGAATGGCCGCCTGTTTCCTTCATTATTTTTATGGCCGATGCCAATGCAATTTGTGTATTGGATTGATAAGAGCCAAAGGGCATATCTACCACCACCAGGCAACGGTTAACACCACGCACTACACTTTGTGCATGATAAATCATTTGATCAAGCGTAATAGGCAGCGTGGTTTCGTGGCCGGCCATTACATTACTGGCACTGTCACCAACTAAAATAATATCAATACCGGCGGTATCAAAAATGCTGGCAAAGGAATAATCGTAAGCCGTTATCATGGAGATTTTTTCTCCGGAGGCTTTCATCTTTTGAAGGGTATGGGTGGTTACTTTTTTAATTTCTTTTTGTACCGACATGATGTGTTTGTTTTTATTAACTAAGATGCTGGTGGAGTTGGCTCTGCGTTAGAATAAAACAAATCCGGGGAGCAATTGTTGTTGTAAATGTATAAAGAAATTTATTTGAAAACTATTTTTAAAATGGGAGAGAGGGCGTCGTTCTCGTTCTTATAACCACATAAATACATCTCTTTGATTATATTAAAAACGATATTCTCGTTGTAATTATAATACCATTTCTGTACGAGTTGCATTTTAGTAAAGTCTTCCAGGCTGGTTTGAATACCAAGATATTTACTCACTACAAAATTTCCCAAAGAGTCATAGTAGTTTATGAGCTCATCAGGGTTTAATTTAATATTAGTATCGAAACTACGTATATCCATTTTATTATCCTGGATATGTGGTATTAAAGTCTCCAGGAGATTTCTGCCATACAATTCCTTAAGCCGTGAACGAGCTATGGCGGAATCCATATCGAAATTTGTAGTGGATTCTCCTAAATAAATATCATGGCCATTTTCTTTTGGCAGATAGTTATGTCTATGATTATAACAAGTGCTTAAGTATTCATTATATCCAACGAATTGTCTTGTTTGCGCCGTGACCAATTCGATAATGGAAGGCGAGACCCATGGGATATAACTTTTCAGAACCCCATCTTCAAAATATAAAATTTGAGTGATGGATGTAAATGTTGAAGAAGTAGTATCAATTTTATAAGGCTCTATTTTGCTGAAGTCCGGGTAATTTCCATCTGAGTCATAAATAGGTAAACCCATCATAGGCTCAAGGATAAGCCGGTCAAGCGAGTCTTTAGAAATATAGCTAATAAAATTCGCAGCATAAGAGCCACTATTTGTTGGCAATGATGCCTTAATTTCATTTCTTACAAACCGGCTGAAAAGCAGCTTGTTTAAGTTATGTTTTTCAAAGTTCAAATAATAGTCGGCATACGCAGCCCATTCAATATTGGGGCTGGCGATGAAGGAATCAAACTGTGTTGGTTGTGATTTGTATTGAGCCATTGTAAAATGACTCATCATAAGAAATAGTATAGTCAGCCATTTTAGCATAGCTTATTTTGGTTTTTTTACCTGAAGACCATTTTAAAAACCGGAGTCGCTTCTTTAGCCTCAACGTTGCCTTTCCAGATTTTGGCATAAACGTATGCTTCTCTTATGATGTTTGATATTTTATTTCTTCTGGCATCATAATACCAATCCTGCACCAATTGTATTGATGTTATTTTTTTGGGATCAAGTGGCTCAGCTTCAACCTTGAAATTGTAAACACGTGAATTTGAAGTTGAGTCATAAAGCGGTACAAATGTTGGCTGACTGTATTGTTGTGAATTACCCAATTCTTCCGGGCTTATTTTTTTGTTATCGCTGATTGTGAAAACATCGATTTTATTGGCAAGAACCTGTGGCCAAAGCGTTTCCAATAAATTTTTGCCGTACAGTTCTTTTAGCTTTTCAGTTGATTGTTCCGGGTTTAGCATTATCATCTTTCTTGTTTGAGATAGAAAAATGAGCTTGCTTTTTTTACGTGCCTTTTTACAGTATTTAAAATTGTAGCATGTACTAAAATAAAACCCTTCACCAATGTAAGCCCCGGTAGTTAAAAAAATTGGGAGTGTTGGCGTAACAAAAGGAATATAACTTTTTAGCTTTCCTTTTTCAATATATAATATTTGAGATACTTCGGTTGTAGTAAACTTTGACGTATCAATTTTTGGAGTCTCCCTTTTTTGTTCTACTACATTACCCAACGAATCGTAAATTGGTATTGGTATATGAAATCCAAAATGAAAAATACTGTTGAGTTCTGTCATCGGGAGGTACTTAATAGGATTGCTGTCATTTCGACTTTCACGGGGGAGTGTTCCTTTAATTTCATTTTTATACATCTTGGTTAGTATAATATTGTTCAAATCGGCATTGTCAAAATTAAAAGTATCACTTGCATAAGCTGCCCATTCAATTTTGGGTTTGTTTACAAATTTGTCGAACTGGGTTGGCTGAAGTTTAACTTGGGCAAATGAAATATTGCTAAGCAGTAGCAAGATAACAGTGAGATTTTTTGTCATGGATGATAACAGTTGAGAACGGAAAGTTATTTCAAAAGATGTTAAGGAAAGCTTATTTAAGTCTGTTATAGGCAATCTTAGAATTCTTTACTTCTCGACTGCGCTCGATGGTACAAAAGACGCCCTTCGACTTCGCTCAGGGCTATTTAAGTTCCTCCCACATATGCTGTATCAATCCGTCTGCCAATCCAATCTTGGGTACATACATTTCTTTGGCGCCTGCCCAGCGCATGGCGTTGGAGTAAATTTGGAGGGCGGGTACAATTACATCGGCACGGTCGGCTTTCAGGTTATATATTTTAATACGCTCGTCTACATCTACACTGCCCAATTCTTTGTAATAGCTTTTAAGCAGATCGAGGGTAATGGGTTTGCCTTCTTTGCCTTTGCTCATGGTAAATACTTTGTTGATATTACCCCCGCTACCAATGGCCACCACTTCTTTTTGTCCTTTAGTTACGGTTTTGATGATCTCCTTCATCACTTCCCAGGTTTTATCATGTACAGCGCCTTGCAGTAAACGTATAGTGCCAATGTTAAAAGATTCTTTAAAGATTAAAATACCATTACTGAAAAAAGAAAGCTCAGTACTGCCACCACCTACATCAACATACATGTAACTATGGTCTTTGTCGAGGGTTTCGGCAATGTGGTTTTCAAAGATGAGTCCGGCTTCCATATCGCCGGTTATTACTTCAATTTTTATATCTGTTTCTAATTTTACTTTGCGGATAATGTCGTCGGCATTTTTTGCTTCTCTCATAGCGCTGGTGGCGCATGCCCTGATGTTTTTAACCTCGTAAGCATTTATCAGGTGTTTAAATGCCTTCATGGTTTGTAAAAGCATTGCTGTTTTTTGCTTGGAGATAAGGCCGGTTTCAAATACTTCAAAACCCAGCCGCAGCGGCACTCTGAACAGATTGAGTTTATTAAAAACAGGATTTTTATTTTTGTCATTGGTGACTTCCGAAATCAATAACCTGGCGGCATTGCTTCCTATATCTATGGCTGCGAGTCTCAATTTTGTTTATTTGTTTATTAGTTGAACCGTTAAATGGTCAAAACGAATTTACGGATTAACCGGTAAACACATAAACCATAAACAATTATGAAGATTTACGATACAGATAATTATAAGTCTCCACCTGGCTACGTATTTTTTTAGTGTTGCGTGGATTAACATAGTTATTTGAAAGGTCATTGTCCAGTATCCGGGCTTTGATATTGTCTTTCAATTGAATCTGGAGTATATCCTTTATTTCCTGCTGAATATTTTTTTCGAAAATTGGGCAGGCTACTTCTATGCGGTGGTCAATATTACGAACCATCCAATCGGCTGAGGATATAAAAGTCTTTTCTTTTCCGCCATTATGAAAAATCATTATCCTTGAATGTTCGAGGTACTCATCTACAATGCTGATAGCCTTAATTGGGGTTTTAATTTTCTTACTTTCGGTTGGCAGGCAAAAAATTCCCCGTATAACCATTTTTAATTTTACACCAGCTTTTGCAGCTTCGTATAACTTATCAATTAGCATTTCGTCGCTCAACGAGTTGAGTTTAAGTGTGATGGCTGCAGGCTTTTTTAAATTCGCTGCTTTAATTTCTTTGGTAATAAGCTGAAGCAGTTGTTTACGCATTCCTGTTGGGCTCACAATCAGGGTTTTGCAACTTTTCAAAAACTGAACTCTAGTTTTTGGCTGCTCCAGATAATTAAATATGCGGTTTACATCGGCCATAATATTGCGATCGGAGGTAAGCAAACAAGTATCACCATAAACTGACGCTGTCTTTTCATTAAGGTTTCCTGTGCTAACAAAGCCATAATGAATAGTGCGATTGTTTTCCCGCTTTTTTATCAGGCAAATTTTTGCATGTACTTTTACGTTTGGTACACCCAGCAACACTTTTACGCCATTTTCCTCTAATTCATCTTTCCATTCCAGATTGGCTTCTTCATCAAAGCGGGCTCGCAATTCCAGTACAACAGTTACCTGTTTGCCATTACGCACAGCATTGGTTAATGCATTAATTACTTTGGATCTGTCTGCTAAACGGTAGCAGGTTAATTTAATGCTTACAACCTGCGGGTCAATGGCGGCTTCACGTAACAAATCAATCACACTGTCAAATGCATGATATGGAAAATTCAACAACACATCTTTTTTTAAAACAACATTAGTAACACTGGTTACATTTTTTAAAGCCGGATGAATGAATGGTTTCTTCCTCTGGCTTTTTTTCTGAAATACCGAATCGGGAAAATTCATAAAATCCACATAATTGTGGATGCGACCGCCTGGTATCAGATTATCATCATGTAACAAACCCATGCGTTGCACCAAATAGGTGAGGAGTGATGGGTCAATAGCTTTATCAAACACAAAACGAACAGGTTTACCTTTTTTGCGGTTCTTTAATCCCTTTTCAATTTTTTGAATGAGTGAGGTTGAGATATCGCTATCAAAATCAATTTCAGCATCACGGGTTACTTTGATGATGTGTGAGGAGAAAGTATCGTACCCAAAAAAGGAAAAAATATTAGGCAGGCAAAAGCGAATAATATCTTCCAGTAAGATAATGTGTTTATCAGCCGATTTTGATGGTAATATGATGAATCTCGGTAACCGCCTAGTAGGCACAGAGATTAAAGCAAATTTTTGTGGAATTGATTTGTCTTTTTTTGAAAGCTTACAAGCTAGATATATGGATTTATCGTTCAGCACCGGAAAATTCTGGATACTTTCAATCATTAAAGGAATGATATTACTACGTATCTCTTCATTAAAATAATCGAGAATAAATGATTGCTGCGTTTTATTAAGTTGCTTATTATTAACGAGGTGAATTTTTTGCTTTTTAAGCTCCCTTAAAATTTCGTTCCAGATGCGGTCAAACTCTTTGTGCTGCTCAGTAACAATTTCCAGTATCTCCTCTAAAATAGCGTCGGGAGCATGTTCCAGATGCATTTTTGATTTTTTGCCAAATTCTATCATGCGCTTTAGTGTAGCCACACGTACACGGAAGAACTCATCAAGATTATTGGAAAATATACCTAAGAAACGCAGCCTTTCTTTTAATGGAACTGTTTCATCGGCGGCTTCCTGCAGTACCCGATTGTTAAACGAAAGCCAACTTATATCCCTGATTATGATTTTTCTTTTGTGCAAACAGATTGGATTTTAATAATTAACTGCGGCGAAATTAGCCAACTGCATTTTAACGCAGCAAAAAGTAATATTAAGTTTGTGTGAAAAATTTGTAACTAATTTTTATTGCTTTTCATTTTTTCAATGATAGCGGTTGTAGAAAATCCATCCAGGATGGGTACTGTTTTTACTTCACCTCCGTTAGCCAATACTTCTTTGGCGCCGACAATCTCATCAACTGTATAATCGCCTCCCTTTACTATTACATCGGGCATAATGGAGTTAATAAGGTTCAAGGGCGTGTCTTCGTCAAATAAAATTACCGCGTCAACCATTACCAGCGCAGCCATCAGTAATGTTCTTGATCCTTCGTTGTAAACCGGACGATTTTCTCCTTTCAATCTTTTAACAGAGGAATCTGAATTAAGCGCAACAATTAAAACATCGCCGTACAATGCTGCTTCGCCCAAAGAAGAAAGATGCCCTTCATGTAAAATATCGAATACGCCGTTAGTAAAAACGATTTTTTTGTTTCGCAAACGCCATCGGCTCAACTGGTGATTTAATTCGTTAAGCGTAAATATTTTAAGTGGAATACTGCTGACTGATTTCATTCTTTTTTCGGTTAAAGTAAGGTAAAATTAATAAACAGGCAACACCTGCAATAACAATTATGCCGGTTGAAACACCCCAAATAAGCCATCCAAGTGCAGTGCCCATTGGCTCTGCAATGCCATAAATAACTAAGGTTTGCATAACAAAAAACGGGAACCAGCCAATACCGCCCGGCGAAGCGATCATGGCTAAAGTAGCCAGCGTTAAAACTGAGAAAGCTGCTTTGATACTTAAATGGGCGGTGCCCTCCATCGCCGAAAAACCAATATATACCTGCAAAAGATATAGCACCCAGATGAAAAAAGTCATCAGCAGAAATAATTTTTTCTGCCTTAGATTTTTTATCGATCTGAAACCCTCTGCAATGCCTTTAAAAATTGAATTTATTTTGGCGATTACTTTATTGTGCGAATATTTTTTAAACAGGAATTTTGTGAAGAAAAGTGTCAGAAGAACGACTCCAAATATGATCAACATGTAGGCCCAAAGCGGCAAACCTAAGGAACTGCCTACTTTAATAATTTTCTCTTTAATATAATTGCCAATAACATCTATCTGTATTAAAATGGTTAAGCCAATAAAGATAATGAAGCATAAAAAATCAAATGCACGTTCAACAATAATTGTACCTATCAGTTTATCAGCCTGTAATTTTTCATACTTGGCCAGGAAAGTACATTTTAAAATTTCGCCCAAACGGGGAACGGCAGAATTGGCCAGGTAGCCTACCATCACCACAGAAAAAACGTTGGCCAGCGACGGCTTATAGCCCAACGGCTCCATCAGGTATTTCCACCGTACAGCCCTGAAAAAATGGCTGAGTAAGGACATGATTACAATGGGAATAATGAGCCAGTAGTTTGCATAAGAAAATGCATTGGCAAATTCTGATTTTTCATCAGCAGTCATATCCTTCAGTTGCCACCATACCAAAAAAATGCCGGCACCCAAAAAAACAAGGTATTGCAATATGGAAAATATCTGCTTACGCATAATGGCTTACAAATTACGAAGGGAATATTTGTAATGATAAAAGATTTTTAAATAAATATAGGAACGTAATGTATT
>JBBKXU010000144.1:0-16179 GCA_037969645.1 Ferruginibacter sp.
CTGCTACCATTGCGGTTTGCTTTTATGTTGTAGGCCGATTTTGCTGTTTGCTCATGTAACTGCTCACGTACTTCATCTGTATTCGTAACTTTTTTTCCAGCTATTTCCGTTACAATATCATCTTTTTTAAGTCCTGCTTTTTCGGCAGGAGAATCTTTATCTACATCCAGCACTTTTACGCCTTTACCATCTTCGGTATCCTGCACTTTTAAACCCAGTTTTTGTTGGCGTGGATAAAAATCGTTGAAGAAATCTAAATTATCTCTCGAATCTGGTGTCCAGGTTCTTGGCGTCATATCGCCTTTTTCCTTATCGTTCCAAAGTTCAATTTTTTCCATTCTCGGACTACCTTGAATTCGTGGAATGGTAAATGATTTTGTCATACCATCGGGCCCGCTGAATGAATATGCCATTGTATTTGACTCTTTACGCTCACCTAATATAGCCCTTGCCGAACCTCCTTTGCCTTCACGGTTATAATACACTGTTACTTCATCTTTTGGTTTAAATGAGGTAACTACTTCAGCTAATGACTTGGGATCAACAACAGATTTGTCATTTATTTTTACAATTACATCACCTTCTTTTAATCCAGCTTTTTCGGCAGCACTACCTTTACTTACATTAGTTACTTCGGCACCTTTTGGTTTGCTGTCTTTTGAACCGTCATTAAATACACCGGTTGTAACACCTAAAAAAGCGCTTGATTCGCCTTTCTCATCACTCCAAAAATTCATTCCCTCAAAATCGCCGGGCGACATTTGAAAGCGGGTGTTGCCTTTGCCATCTCTGATGATAATTTTTCTTTTATTGATGGTAACCTCATCATCTTTAAAATCGGACAATGGTTTACCATTAATAGTAATTTTATCACCCTTAATTTCTACGGTAATTTTGGTATCCTTATCACCTTTTTTACGGATGATGATTTCCTGGGTTTCTTTTTCGCCCTTTTCACCTTTTTCGCCCTTTTCTCCTTTATCTTTTTGGGCTGTAACCGAGGTAGTAAAAGCTGCAAAACAGATAATGGCAGCTGTAAAAACAATTTTTTTCATGACTTGATATTTTATATACGAAATGTTTAGTAGAACAAAACTAAGCTCTTTTTTTGAATTACGAAATATTTCGCAGATTATTTTTTGGCTTTAACATTTTATTGGGGTTGGCCACGGATTACACAGATTTATTTTATCAGTGAAAATTTGTGTAATCCGTGGCTAGAATCCGGGATTTGCTTTGGTATAAGTTCTCACCGGGCAATCATCCACAATTCCTTCGCCAATAAACTCCATACCTATTTTTTCTAGTACTTTATACGAAGCAATATTTTCTATATGGGCCCTACCAGTAATGAGTTTTAGATTTAAAGTTTTAAAGCCATAATCTAAACTGTGTTGAGCGGCTTCGGTAGCATAACCTTTTCCCCAGGCTTTTTGCATAAAGCGATAACCCAGATCAATTTCATCCGTCCAGGATTGGTATTTTAAACCACACCAACCAATAAACTCCATATTATCTTTCGTATGTATAGCCCAGCGGCCAAGATTGTTTTTGTATTGGGGTAAGATGATATCCTGCAATATTATTTTAGCCTGCTCTATTGTTTTTATAGTTGGTTCATGTACATACTTTAAAATGTCGGGGTCACTGTTAAGTTCCAAAATTAAAGCAGCATCTGCTTCGGTAAACCGGCGAATTGCGAGGCGTGGAGTTTGTAAGATGATGTGCATGACTGTAACAAGTTATTCAATTTAATTCAGCATCGGCCAACAATGGTTTAATAGCAATTGCAACAGCTTTGGTAAGCTTAAGCAGGAAAGGATAATCAAGTGTATTTGGGTTATCATTAATTGTATGATAGTATTTATTGCTGTCGGTTGTTGCTATAATAGTAAATGCATAAATGCCCAAAGTTTCAAAAGGCACATGATCCGATCTGTCGTTAGAAAATCCTGGCGGAAGGAAGCTTTCGGTAAAATACTTGCGTCCGTAGTTTTCTTCAGTTTTCTCAAGTGTGTTATTTAACAGCCTGATGGCAGCGCTGGTGTTTCTTCCTATTAAAAAAGCTCCGGCATTTTTAGAAGCAGGGATACCAACCATGTCAAAATTAACAACAGCCTTTATTAACTCCGGCTTTACAATTTTATCTGCAAAACTGGTTGAACCAATAAAGCCCTGCTCTTCTCCTGTAAAAGCACAAAACATAATAGTGCGTTCGTTATTGTTTTCCTTTACCAGATATTCGGCCAGCATTAACAATAACGCAATGCCTGAGGCATTGTCATTAGCCCCATTAAAAACGTTATCACCTTTTACGACAGCCCTTGCATGAGTTTGTAAGTCGTCTGCACCATTGTTTAGCACACCAATATGGTCGTAATGAGCGGAGAAGATTACGATTTCATTTTCTCTTGATTTTCCGGGAATAGCGCCAACAATATTTCCTATCGATATACCTACAGGGTCGTTAAAGCCAGGATTTATACTTAGAGGTTTTAATCCTATTTCTTTAAACCTGGTGGCTATATAAACGGCTGCGGAATCTGCACCGGGGCTACCGGCAAGTCTTCCCTGCAATTTATCGCTTGCTAAAAAAGCAATATCATTAATTTGAGTTTGAGTATTAAAAATACTATCGGGTAAGCTTTGACAAAAAGAAGCAATGGATACAAACAGGAAAGAAAAAATACAGCAAAGTTGTTTCATCAGAAATACGTTTTGCGAAAATCTCAGTTTTATAATAAACCTTTCACCTTATCAATAACAGCCTGTAAATTACTTATATCCTGTCCGCCTGCTGTTGCCAGGTTTTTTTGTCCGCCGCCGCCGCCTTTTATTAATGGTGCAACATGCTCTTTGATTATTTTACCGGCATCCAGGTTTTTGGCTGTAACAACCGTATCGGCAATACTTACTGCTACGTATGCTTTGCCATCAATATTGCAGCACAGTACAGCCATGTGGTCGTTTATATGATGTTTGATGTCAAAACATAATTTTTTCAATGCATCAGCGCTAGACACTTCTACTATATCTGCAATGAAACTAACATTGTTGATTATTTCATCTTTTTGCAATAACTCATTGCGTATTGCGACCAACTGACGAGCTTCCAGACTCTCAATTCGTTTTTGTAAAGAAGATCTTTCGGCCAGCAGATTTTCCAGAGCTTTCTGTAGTTCTGCGGGATTGTTTAACGTATTCCTGATCTGATGTAAACTGCTAAATTCGGCCTGTACCAGGTTTTCGGCGGCTTTGCCGCACACAGCTTCTAACCGCCGCACACCTGCAGCTACTGCCGTTTCATGCTTTATTTTAAACATGCCCAACTCACCAGTAAAACCAACATGGGTGCCACCGCATAATTCAATGGAGTATTTTTTATCCATAATAACTACCCGTACTTGATCACCATATTTTTCGCCAAACAAAGCCATGGCGCCAAGTGCAATGGCTTCATCTTTACCCATTTCTTTTATTACAACAGGTATATTCTCTCTTATTTTTTCATTAACCATTTTTTCAACTGCAACAATTTCTTCATCGGTAACTTTTGCAAAATGGCTAAAGTCGAAACGCAGATGTTCTTCGTTTACCAAACTTCCTTTTTGTGCTACGTGTTTGCCTAACACGTTGCGTAAAGCAGCGTGCATTAAGTGTGTAACGCTGTGGTGAAGGGTGATATCTTTTCTTCTGGAAGCATCTGCTTTGGCAATTACTTCGCCGCTCATGTCATCCGGGATGGATTCAGCAAAATGGATGATGAGATCGTTTTCTTTTTTGGTGTCAATAATTGCCATTTGCGAATTGCCAATTGTCAATTCGCCACTATCACCAACTTGTCCGCCGCTTTCAGCGTAAAAAGGAGTTTGATCTAAAACTATTTGATAGAGTTCTTTTCCTTTGCCGGTTACTTTACGGTACTTAACAACTTTCGCATTTGCTTCTAAACTATCATAACCAACAAACTTTGAAGATGCAATATCATGTACGGTAACCCAATCTTCTGTATCTAAAACAGCAGCAGAGCGGCTGCGGTCTTTTTGTTTTTGCATTTCAACTTCAAAACCAGTTTCGTCAACTGTTAAACCTTTTTCCGTGGCTACTAATTTTGTCAGATCGAGTGGAAAACCAAATGTGTCATAAAGTTTAAAAGCCTCTTCGCCACTAATATTTTTGGTTGCCTGGTCAAGCAGCGAAAGGCCATTGTCAACTGTTCTCAAAAATGCATCTTCTTCTTCTTTAACCACCTTACTAACAAAATCTAACTGCTGTATCAACTCGGGAAAAACAGTTTCAAATTGTTTTGCTATGACCGGTAAAAGGTCGTGTAACAAAGGGTGCTTATGATTTAAATAGGAATAGTAATAACGAACTGCTCTGCGTAAGATACGTCGTATAACATAGCCTGCGCCCGTGTTTGAAGGCAGCTGTCCATCAGCAATAGTAAAAGAGATTGCACGTATATGATCTGCAATAACCCTAAATGCTACTGCTTCCTTACTATCGCTGTAATCATATTTTTTATTGGTGATTTTTTCTATCGCTGCGATCGTTCCTGTAAAAACATCTGTATCGTAGTTGGATGTTTTGTTTTGAATAACTCGAACCAATCTTTCAAATCCCATTCCGGTATCAACGTGTTTGGCGGGTAACTCTTCCAGACTGCCATCTTTTTTGCGGTTGAACTGAATGAACACATTGTTCCATATCTCAATCACCTGCGGGTGATCATTATTCACCAAAGTATGTCCGCCAACAACTTTTCTTTCCTCTTCTGTTCTGCAATCCACATGTATCTCCGTACATGGTCCACATGGCCCGGTATCGCCCATCTCCCAAAAATTATCTTTTTTATTGCCCAATAAAATTCGGTCCTCGGCAATGTATTTTTTCCATTCGTTATAAGCTTCTTCATCTTTGGGCAGTCCCTCTTTAGCATCGCCTTCAAAAATGGTAACGTATAATTTGTCCTTATCTAATTTGTAAACTTCTGTCAGTAATTCCCAGCTCCATGCTATGGCTTCTTTTTTAAAATAATCGCCAAAGCTCCAGTTGCCCAGCATTTCAAACATAGTATGGTGGTAGGTATCTACACCAACTTCTTCCAGATCATTGTGCTTGCCGCTAACCCGCAGGCATTTTTGTGTATCGGCAATACGGTTGTTGGGCGCTTGTTTGTTGCCCAGAAAATAATCCTTAAACTGGTTCATACCTGCGTTAGTAAAAAGCAGGGTAGGATCGTTTTTTACAACGATAGGGGCAGAAGGAACAATGCCGTGTTCTTTCGATTTAAAAAAGTCAAGAAATTGTTGTCGTATCTCAGCACTCGTCATCATATACCAAATGTTTAAATGGGTTGATTTTTGTTATTTATCGGGCTATATTTGTACACTTTTGTTCAATGGCAGCAAAGGTAATAAAATACCGCTTCAACCCTCCTGATAACTATCGGGAACCAAAATATGGGTAAGATGTGGCAGTTCAAGCATGAAAAAAATTAAATACTACTATAACACTCATACGCTTCGGTATGAGAAGCTGGTTACACCGCTTAGGGTGAAGCTGTTGCGGGTATTTGGCTTTATCTCTGCTGCATTGGTTACGTCTGCCATCGTTATTTATGTGTACAATAATTTTTTCCCAAGGGCGGTTGATAAGGAAGCGGAGCTGAAGTACGAAATAATTAAGGATAATTACGGTATGCTGGCTACAAAAGCCAAGTCGCTGCAACAGCAAATGGCTGAGCTGGAAAAAAGAGACAATGAAGTATATCGTTCTATTTTTGAAGCCAACCCATTATCAGACAGCGCTAGAACAAAATCTATTGAAAAGAAAAAGGAAATTGCAAAGATAAACCTCATTAAGGACAATGAGATTGGCGGAGAAATTACCAAGACGCTGAACAATATTACAGCCCGTATAGCTTACCAGTTTGAAAGTTATAATGCCATTGAAAAACTCATCAGTAACCAGGAGACTAAAATTGCAAGTATACCCGCCATACAACCGATGAGCAACAAACAATTAAATAGAATAGCCAGTGGTTTTGGTATGCGAATTCACCCCATATACGGCATTGCAAAAATGCACTACGGCCTCGATTTTACGGCGCCACAGGGAACACCTATTTACGCAACCGGCGATGGTGTGGTTACTACGGCTGGGGTTGGAACGGGTACCGGAAATCATGTAATTATCAACCATGGTTATGGATACGAAACCGAGTATATGCACATGGTTCGCATTAAAGCCAGGGCTGGGCAACGGGTTAAACGTGGCGAAGTAATTGGCTGGGTTGGCAGTACCGGCGCCAGTACAGCGCCACACCTGCATTACGAAGTACATATAAACGGCAGCCCGGTTGATCCGGTTTATTTCTTCTTTAATGACTTAAACGCCGAACAATACGACAGAGTGCTTAAAATTGCTGCTACGGGAAGTGCCAAAAGTTTTGATTAATTTTAATTATGGCTTTACAACAAATAGCATTTTCGTTTGATGAAGCTCCGGAACCCAAAAAGCCGGAACCCAAAGCTGTTGTGCCCAAAAAACCCGCACCCGAAAAAATAAAAGCCAAAGGCGATAATAAAAAGAAGACCCGTGGCAGGATGAGTTTAAAGGAGAAAGAATCGGGCGTTGATTTGATTGAAATACCCGAAGATGCTGTTTTATTTGAGAAGAAATATTACGCTATTGGTATTGTTGCCAACATGTTTAAAGTAAACCAGTCGCTGTTAAGATATTGGGAGAATGAGTTTGATATTTTAAAGCCTCGTAAAAATGGCAAGGGCGACAGGTTATTCCGCCCGGAAGATATAAAGAACCTGAAACTGATTTATCATTTGCTGCGTGAAAGAAAATATACAATCGAAGGCGCAAAAGATTTTTTAAAACAGAATAAAAGAGCAGATGAAAAATTTGCTTTGATTGAGTCTCTTAAAAAACTGAAAGGTTTTTTGCATGAATTGAAAGCTGACCTATAACCTTCGCTTAACATAATAATTTTCGGCACTTGTTTTTTTGATACGATATTTATCCTTCGGTAATTTCAAGTTTAATTTTTAGTTTATGAAGAAGTATTTATTGAGTGTATTATTTTTTATTGCTACTAATGTTGCTGTTTTTGCCCAGGCACAATACGAAGCCAGTCAGGATCTTCCCAATCACCCCAATGTAAAAATAGTGCGTGGTTTAGTGAATAAATATCTTATTCAAAATGACACCGCTTTTAACTGGTACACCCAAAGTCAAAGCTATTATAAGCCTGATACTGCGACACTCAATACATTTGAAAGAACGAAAGGGAAATATCAGTATGTTGTTTTTGGTGGAACCTGGTGTGAGGACACTCAGTTTATTTTACCTAAGTTTTTTAAATTACAGGAAGCAAGTGGTATTTCGGATGATGTTATTACTTTGTTTGGCGTTAACCGGGCAAAAACTTCATTAGGCAATATTGCCAAAGCCTTCAACGTAACATTAGTGCCTACTATTATTGTAATGCAGGACGGGAAAGAAATTGGCCGGGTA
The DNA here is from genome assembly GCA_037969645.1 of Ferruginibacter sp. Classification (GTDB taxonomy): domain Bacteria; phylum Bacteroidota; class Bacteroidia; order Chitinophagales; family Chitinophagaceae; genus Ferruginibacter. The sequence goes on from JBBKXU010000144.1 coordinate 7,534, forward strand.
GTGGAGTACGGAAAAACGGGGAAATGGGATAAGGAACTGGCCGCAATTCTGAATCAGTAGTTTACTTTATCTGGTAAATATCAACACCTTTGTCATTCAATAGATACACTTTTCCATTCATGGCTTTTATTGCATTGTATTTACCAAAGAATACAGGCAGTTTATACTCTTTTAACTGCAAAGATTTTAACTCATAACTGTATAATTCGTTATTGCTGAAACCATAGACAGTATTTCCGTTCACTTCAACATTGGTCCAGTTTAAAAATGCCAGCCGGTTTTTAAAACTGCCGTAATAATCGAAAATATAAAAACCTTTTTCGGGATCGTAGAGATACACAAAATTATTTTTATCAATAATGGTAACCGGGGCGGGCACAGAATCAAATACATTTCGCCAGTCGTTGCTGGCTTGTAAAACCTTTCCTTCTTCATCAATCTTTTTAAGTTTATAATCTTCTTCGTCAAATATCCACATATAGTTATCGTAAGAGAGCGTAACATTGTTTACGTAAAAAATATTCTGCTTACGAAAATTAATACTGTTGCGTATGGTTAGTAACCTGTCGAGTACAATAACCGTTGAGTAATTTTTATAATAGAGCAAGGTTTTTAACGGGTTGGTTACATCTATAAAAGAAGGGTTGCCGTATTTTTTTACATCGTTGAAAACGGCAACAGAATCGCCGTTGGCACTCAGTTTTTTTAATTGGTTATTATCTGTGATGAGGTAAAGCTGGTCAAGATTATCTACATTAAAGTAAGTGAAATTGCCTTTGATAGATTTTAAAAACTGAAAAGCAGTATCGCTTTGTGCCTTTGCCGAAATGGGTATTGTCATAGCAACACAGAAACACAGAAGGGCTAATATCGATTTTAGTTTTTTCATTGTTGATAATACTTCAAGTGAAGATCCTGTCCGTCAAAAACTGCGTAGCTGAAATATTTTATCCAGTCTCCCAGATTAATATACCTGCTTTTTTCGTTCAGATCAAAATCGATGGGCAGGTGACGGTGGCCAAAGATCATGTAATCGTAAAAATCCTTTTTAAGTGCTTCCTTACAATAAATGATGAGCCATTCTTTGTCTTCGCCTAAAAATTTTTCGTTGCTTTGCCCGGTTTGTGCACGACTCTTTCTGCTGAAGTAATGTGCAATGCCCATGCCAATATATGGTGGTAGTATACCGAATAACCAGCTGCATGCTTTATTACGAAAAACTTTTTTAATAAATTTATATCCGTGGTCTCCGGGACCGAGCCCATCACCATGCCCGACCAAGAATTTTTTACCGTTAAACTCAAAAGGTACCGGTTCAAAATAAACTGGTATGTTTAGTTCTTTTTGAAAATAATCTTTCATCCACATATCGTGGTTACCAACAAAAAAATGAATAGGTATGCCGGCATCGGTTAGCTCGGCCAGTTTACCCAATATGCGTACATAACCTTTGGGCACTACTTTTTTATATTCGTACCAAAAATCGAAAAGATCGCCTACAATAAAAATTTCTGCTGCATCTGCTTTAATCTCATTCAAAAACTGAATGATCTTTTTTTCTCTCACCAGGCTTTTGGCAGCATTAGGAGCCCCCAAATGAAAATCGGACAGGAAGTATATTTTTTTATTGTGCGCTACCTCCATGTAATCAGGGTTTGTTTTTTTGTTGCAGGTACTGCAATAAATCACCGGATTCAATTTCGGGCTTGCTGCTGATATCTCCGTTATACCAATATATCCAGGCCGCATGTGGGTCGCCCTTATGGAAAGCAATAACTTGCTCACGTTTGTATAAAGGCGTTTCGCCCTCTTCGGTATTCAAACCTTCATAATCATCCAACTGGCCAATGGCCCAGGAAAACTCCAGCGGGTTATTGATGGCATACAGTTCGCCGGATATAAATTTATCATCCTCTGTTGCAGAAGCAGCGGGATATTCTCCCAGATCGTACAATTTACCTTTTACAACTGCCTCACCAATTAAATGAAAATATTTGGTGAGATACTGATATACAGGATTACGGAATCCGCTACGCAAGGAGCCGTACACAAATAGTTTAAAATTCTCGTTATTCATAATACAATAAAGATACTTGTAAAAATGCAATTATGCTTCTACCAAAAAGCAATAAACCTCTTTGGGGCCATGTACACCGGTTACCAGTGTTTTTTCTATATCCGCTGTGCGGCTGGGGCCTGTGGCAAAAGTGATAAGGGAGGGAATATTACCGGCGTATTTTTCTTTAACTTTTTGCAGTGCATCCTTAACATCGTACACCAATTGATTGGTATAGGCAATGCAGATATGTATGGGCGCATACACACTTACCGTACGACCGCTTTGTTGTGCAGCACTCATTACAATGGTACCTGTACGGGCTACTAAAAATTCGCAATCGGTAATAGAGGCATCGCAACTTTCTAGATTAATGGTATTGCTGAACTGTGTATTCCATTTATCGGTATTACAATAAATTTTTGTCCATTTTTTTTCATCAATCAGCAAACGTAATTGTTGCAACATTTCATTTTCATCAATACAAAAAGCAAACTTGCCCTGCATATTGATAAACTCTTGTGCAAATACAACATCAAGCGTGTCGCTCGGTAGGTGAAAAACAGAATTGGTTCCCTCACTCTGAGGAAAAGGCAAAGGCACCGGGTGACTCAGTGCCTGCCTAATTCTTTTTAAAATATTTTCTTTTGCCGGTGTTACAGCCATGATACATTTATATTGCCGGTGGTGTTTTCAATTCCTCCGGCATTTCAGTTGACGGTTCTTCGCTTGTTGCTTCTTTTTCTTTCACATCATCCTTTGGGTCAACCACAATATCCAAAGCCTTTTTTTCTTCAAATGGCCTCTTGCCAATCAATGCTTCCACATCACTCTTAAATAAAACTTCTTTCTTCAATAATTCTTTAGCCAGTTTTTCTACGTCGTCTTTCTTTTCGGTCAACAGCTTTTTGGTAATCTGGTAAGCTTTATCAATCAGTTTACGAGCTTCTTCATCAATCATTTTACCGGTCTCTTCACTAAACGGTTTGGTAAATACATTTTCCTGGTTGGGATCGTAATAACTCACATTACCTACTTTGTCATTCATACCATAAACGGTAATCATGCTATAGGCAATTTTTGTAATCTGCTGCAAATCGTTGCTTGCGCCGGTACTTATTTTACCAAAGAAAATATCTTCACTGGCACGTCCACCAAGCGTCATACAAATCTGATCCATTAACTGATCGGTGTTATATAGATACTGCTCTTTTGGAGTGTATTGGGCATAACCCAATGCTGCTGATCCTCTTGGCACCACGGTTACTTTTAATAAAGGATAAGCATGCTCCAGATACCAACCGCAAATAGCATGACCGGCTTCGTGGTATGCAATAATTTCTTTTTCATCAGGAGAAATGATCTTGTTCTTTTTCTCCAGTCCACCAATAACACGATCAATGGCATCCTGAAAATCGCTCATGTCTACTGCCGCCTTTCCTTTGCGGGCTGCTATCAATGCCGCTTCGTTACATACATTGGCAATATCTGCTCCTGCAAAACCAGGAGTTTGTTCGGCCAGTTTGTATACATCTAATGTTTCTGATATTTTTATGGGTTCCAGATGTACTTTAAAAATGGCTTCTCTTCCCACCATGTCGGGTCTATCAATTGAAATTTGACGATCAAATCGGCCTGGGCGTAAAAGTGCAGTGTCTAATACATCGGGCCGGTTGGTTGCTGCTAAAATGATTATACCCAAGTCGGTTCCAAAACCATCCATCTCTACCAGTAATTGATTCAACGTGTTTTCACGTTCATCATTACTCATCATCATATTCTTGCCTCTTGCTCGTCCTATCGCATCAATCTCATCAATAAAAATAATACAAGGTGCTTTTTCTCTTGCCTGCTTAAACAAATCACGTACACGGCTTGCTCCCACACCTACAAACATTTCCACAAAATCACTACCGCTAAGGCTGAAAAAAGGAACCTGGGCTTCACCGGCTACGGCCTTTGCCAACAAGGTTTTACCAGTGCCCGGAGGGCCAACCAATAATGCGCCCTTTGGAATTTTACCACCAAGTGCTGTATATTTTTTGGGATTTTTTAAAAAATCAACAATCTCCATCACTTCTACTTTGGCTTCGTCTAAACCAGCCACATCGCCAAAGTTTATATTTACTCTGGTGCCTTTTTCAAACAGGGTAGCTTTTGATTTGCCTATGCTGAAAATACCACCTGCGCCGCCACCACCGCCCGGTCCGCCTACTTTACGCATCATCATTACAAACAGTAAGACAATTAATAAAATAGGCAATAAAGTGCTGATGATCTGACCAAATAATTCACCTTCACTTTCGGGATTGTCTACTATTTGCTTTACATCTGGATTGTTTTTATAAAACTCAATCATCTGCAACGCAAATGTTTTATCATCTACAATATTGAAAAATAATTGAGGCTGATCGTCCTTTACCAAAACAGCGGCCTCATAATTTTTATCATCGGCTTTTTGGTTTAGTATTGGTTTGTAAAAACCGGTTTTATTTTTTAAACTGTCTGGCTGAATAAAAACCCGAACCATATCTTTGTTACCTACTGTTTTCATTTTAACCACATCGCCCTGTAATACCATGGAGTAAAACTTTTGCTGGTCGGTTTCAATACCGGCGCTGCTTACATTGCGAAAAAAATTCCAGCCAATTATGGTTAAGAAAATAATTCCGTAAACCCAGTAAATATTAAACCTTGGTTTCTTTTTTTGATCGTCTCCTTTAGGAGGTATGTTATCAGGATTAAATTTCCTATTGCTGTCTTGCTGATTCATATTTTTTATTGTGCCGTTTTTTCTGGGTACTTATCTGTGCGCTCAGGCTTTTTTAATACAGACGTTTATGTTTTATTATTGTTTTAAAAAGATTAATCTTTATGTTCCACTACCGGCGCATCGCTCCACATTTCCTCAAGTCTGTAAAATTTCCTGGGCTCAGGCATCATTACATGAACCACCACATTTACATAGTCGATCAAAATCCATTGTTGCCCCTGACGGCCCTCATGCTTATAAGCCGCTTCCAGACATTTTTCTTTAACATCAGTTTCAATAAAGTCGGCAATGGCTCTCAATTGGGTTGTGTTGCCGGCCTGACAAATTATAAAAAAATCTGCAACTGCTTCAGGAATTTTTCGAAGATCGAGGCTTACAATGTTTTCGCCCTTTTTCTCCTGTATGGCAAGAATGATGGTTTTAAAAATTTTACTGTTCCTTGTTGTGCGTACAATACTGCTTTTTTTGCGGGTATTTAATGCGTTTAATTTATTCAAATTGACTCTTGTTTTTAAATTTTGTACAGGTGCAGAAAATTAGCGCCAATACAGGATTTGTTATTGTTTATTTATAAACTTGCTTGTAGCTTGCAAATAATGGCAAAAGTAACACTTCTTTGCCATTTGAATTATTATGGGTGAAGACGGTTTTTTTACCATTTTAGATACTGTGGACAGCACCAATAACTATGCCATGGGAGCCATTCATGAAGGATTGGCTACACATGGAAAATGCTGGCTGGCAAGAGAACAAACGGCGGGTAAAGGGCAAAGGGGCAAAAGCTGGGCCATGGAGAAGGGGAAGAACATAGCTATGAGCCTTGTTTTGGAGCCTGGAAGGCTTCAAATTACAAATCAATTTCATTTAAGTGCGGCGGTGGCATTAACCTGTTTTGAATTTTTTAATACCTACACTGGTAGCGAAACTAAAATTAAATGGCCGAACGACTTGTTCTGGCGTGACAGAAAGGCAGGAGGCGTTTTAATTGAAAATGTGCTGCAGGGAAAAAACTGGAAATGGGCTGTGGTGGGGATAGGTATTAATATTAACCAAACGAAGTTTGATACATTCTTAAATAAAGCGGTATCGCTGAAGCAGATAACCGGGCAAAGCTTTAACGTGATTGACCTGGCAAAGGAACTGCATGCGTTGCTCATGAAATATTTATCGGGCAAGGAAACTGCAGAAATAATTATGGAGCAATACAATGAGCATCTTTACAAACTAAATAATAAAGTAACACTTAAAAAGGATGGAGTAAAATTTGATACCGTAATAAAGGAAGTTACACCGCAGGGCCGTCTGATAACTGTTGATGCTGTTGAACATGCATTTGATTTTGGAGAAGTGGAGTGGATATTATAAATCCTCTGCTGCTCTGGCTTCTACTTCAAAACGATTATTGTAATATCCTTTACGGATGTTCTCCCAAATATATTTTAAAATAAACACAACATAACCGTGCTGTTTAAACTGCCTGATGTGGCAAAGCTCATGCTTTACCCATTTTTCATCTTTTAAAAAATCTTGTTCTCTAGTATTATGCAGGTGTATGGTTTTACCTAACACCATGGCAACATTATTTGTGCCCAGTTTTTTTGCAGCAATTTTTGCCAGCCAGGAATTTTCTTTAATTATAAAGTCTTTATTGCTCAAGTTCTGCCCAGGCTTTTAATATTTCTTCGGTGTGCTGCTTGCTTTTTGGCTTTAGGAATACTTTACGTATAATACCTTTTTCATCAATTAAAAAAGTGGTACGATGTAGGCCCATATAGGTTCTGCCATACAATTGCTTTTCTCCCCAAACACCGTATTTGTCAATAACTTTATGGTCGGCATCTGCAACAAGGGTAAAAGGCAAATCGTATTTTGCTTCAAATTTTTTATGCTTTTTTTCTTCATCGGGACTAACACCCAGCACTATAAAACCGTTCTTTTTTAATAGACTGAAGTTGTCACGCAGGTTGCATGCCTGCACGGTGCAGGTAGGTGTATCATCTTGCGGATAAAAATAAAGCACAATTTTTTTGCCCTTATAATCGGCCAGCGAAACTGGCTTGCCATTTTGGTCTTTGCTTTTAAATGCCGGTGCTTTTTTGCCTTCTGTTAAATGTGTAGCCATAATCTATCTTGTAAATTTGTATATTTTCTCGGTTACATTGCCCACTTGGTCTTTAGCAATAATTTTCAATTCGTGTTCGCCTGTGGGGCACATTTCATCAAACTCATAAATAAACCGGCTGCCTTTATCGTTGCTAAAACGCAGCCAATTGCCATCTAATGTAGCGGTAAAGTCTACATCCTCTGTATTGTCTTTAATAGCAAAAACTATACTTCTTTGTCTGCTGCAATTCATGCCGTCTCTAAAGCCAAGAGGCGTTACTACAGGGGGTTCGGTATCAACCATTAGTTGAAAACTTCCAAATTCTCTAAAGCTTGCACGATACCAGCCGTCTTCATTGCCATTTTTCACAGGCTCAGCTTTTGCGTAATCGTGTTTGCCATTTGCAAAGCGATGCATCACCATTTTATCAGGTAAGTCCGATGCCGCTTTTATTGTAATTGGAAAATATCCGTTAACAGGCACACTGGTATTGTGTAACTGATAAATGGAATACCCGTCTTTTGATGCCGTTTCTTTGTATTGAAAACGGATAGAATCGTACAAACTGTTTTCGGGTAAATAAAAACTGATATTGTTGTTTTCAAATAGATTTACAAATCCGGGGTGAAACGACCTTTGTTGAAAATAAGTTGCAGAATCTTTAACCCTTGTTTCTGTAACGGATGCATTACGTCGTACTTCAAACTGCACGGTAGATGTGTTGCCATTGGCATCTTTTACCGCTAATTTTATTTTATGTGTACTGTCATCGTCAATACTAATAACGCCATCGCCAGTAGCAGTTTTATATACACTGTTATTATAACCGGGTAATTTTGAAACATGCTGAATATAAGAACCACCGCTGCTTTTGTATTTGTAATCTATATGAGCATTCAGGTAGCGGGTTTCATCATAACTGATACTATCTAACTGAAAACCAACAACAGGAACTTCATTATCGTATAAAATAGTTTCGTAAATACCATTGCGGTTAGATGATCCGGTGTATCTGTCGGACGCACTGATACCAAAACTTACTTTATCAGTTTTAGCAACGATTAATGATGGAGAAGTTACATAAACACCATTCACTTTTCGTAACGTAAATATTTTTGGTGTTTGTTCGTAAGTGCTAATGCAGCGGTCATATACAGCTAGCCTAAAAACATCGGGTGGCACATTATCCGGTATCGGAAATCCAAATAGCGAAGGGTTTAAAACTTTCTCTGTTTTGGTATCTCTTATTTCAAAATGCAGGTGTGGCCCCATGGAGCCGCCGGTATTTCCGCTGGAGGCAATAAACATATTTTTTGTTACCGGAAATAAATCGGCCGGAATATCTATATAAATTCTCCAGCTTTTTAGTTTATACTGCTGCTCTTTCACATATATCTCCAACTCAGGATAAAAATCATTAAGGTGGGCATACAGCGTGGTTAATCCATTTGGATGATTAATATAAATAGCTCTCCCAAATCCCCATGGTTCAACTTTTACTTTAGCCACATAACCAGCAGCAGCCGCAAGTACTTTTTTGTTTTGAGCCCTGTCGGTTCGGCAATCGAGCCCCATATGGTAATGGTTGCTTCGCAACTCGCCAAAATTGGCCGATAACGACCTTGTAGCAACAACCGGGTAGCTAAAATAATTTTTAGGATAATTTTTAGGAGAAAATAACTGAGCCGGGCTGACGGAAAAATTTAACAGCAA
>JBBKXU010000145.1:0-3227 GCA_037969645.1 Ferruginibacter sp.
ATATATAATTTTTCGGCTTGTTTGGTATTAGTTTGAAAAAATGATTTGGGTGAAATTTTAAATTCAAAACTTTCTTCATCTGGTCCTGCGGAAAGTTTTTCTGTAGCATATCCTTTTCCAAAATACACCTGCGGTGTAAGATCATAAATACTGTCGTTCCATTTAGCGTTAATGGTGTACAGCAACGTAGTTATCTCTGGCACTTCTTTTAAAAGATGATCGAATAATTTTTTTCGGTCTGTCTCTTCATCATAATTTATACAGATGTTCACCATCAACTCGCCTGTAGAGCATAAACGAATAATGATATTACGCAACCAGCCAGTGTGCTCCCGTATATCGTAAAATGAAAAATTATTCTCCACCGCAAAAGCCCTTACTGTGTTTCTGATCTTGTTATTTACATCATCCATCAAATAACATTCATCAATTTCAATCACTTTATCAAAAATGCGGGGAACGTGAAAACCAAGAGCGCCTTCCTGAATTGGATTCTCGGTTGCAATCTCTTCAGGCAATAAATATCTTTTATTACTAAAAGTAAACTCCAGCTTGTTTCTATAGTGAACGGTGTCATCGGCACCAACAATCGGTAATATCTCCGGTAGGTCAATTTTTCCAATGCGACGGAGGTTTTGCTCAACTTCCTGCTGTTTGTATTGCAGTTGCTTTGCGTAGGGCAGCATCTGCCATTTACAACCACCACAAATACCAAAATGTTTACAAAAAGGCTCAACCCTTTCTTTCGATTTTTCTTTAATTTTTAAAACCCTGCCTTCGGCCCAGTCTTTTTTATTTTTAACGAGCATCACATCGGCTGTATCGCCCGGCACGGCCCCCGAAACAAATATTACCTTACCATCAAGCTTAGCCAGCGCTTTGCCCTCGGCCGCATAATCGGTAATCAACAGGTCTTCGAGTATTATTTTTTTGTTCTTTTTTCTCACGGCTGCAAAAATACCGCATTAATCCTCAATATGGTTTTGTTAACGATTTGTAATTGTTAAAGTCTTTGAAAGCTCATAAGTGCGTATAAACCACCTATTTTAAATACATTTGCTATCCTTAAATAACGATGAAAAAATACATAGTTTTCTTTTTTGCTGCCTTTACAACCGGTTTAACTTTTGCTCAGGGATATCAGGTTACGCTGAAAGCGCCTGGTTATAGTAGCGGTATCGCTTACCTTACTTATTACATGGGCAACAATTTTAATATTGCCGATTCCGCCGCTGTGGGCAATAATGGCGTGGCAATTTTTAAAGGGTCTTCTAAATTACCACCGGGCATTTACGCCATTTTTTTTCCGGGCAAGGCTGTAAGAACAGAGTTTTTAATTGATAAAGAACAGATTATTTCTGTTACCTCAGATACGTCTGATATCGTAAATAAGACGGTGGTGACCGGTTCAAAAGAAAATGTTTTATACGATCAATACCAAAAAATTGCGGCTACCAAGGGCAGGCAGATACAGAGTGAGCTTAATGCTTTCAGAGCTTCTACAACGCTGGAAGACTCCCTACTGCATGAAAAAAATTATACTACTTTAACTAAAGAGTTAAACGACTACAGGGAAGGAATTATCAAAAATCAGCCAAATTCAATGATGGCGGCGCTGCTGAATGCCATGAAAGAACCTGTTTATCCTAGTAAGGAGCCAATTACAAAACAGGATTCTATTGACAACTATAATGAATACAAAAAACATTATTGGGATGGCATCAGTTTTATGGATGACCGCATTGTTCGTACGCCTTTCTTTTTAAAAAAACTGGAACGCTATTATCGTGAAGTCATTTCTCCCGATCCGGATACGATTATTAAAGATGTTGATTATAAACTATTACTGGCCCGTACTGCGCCCGTAATGTATAAGTTTTTGTTGAACTGGTTAACCGATGAATTCATCAACCCAAAATACATGGGACAAGATGCGGTTTTTGTACATCTTTTTGAAAAATTCCACAGCAAGGGCGTAAGCAACTGGCTTAATGAAAAGCAGATGGAAGCCATAAGCCGCCGGGCATATATGTTGATGGCTAATTTAATTGGCGAAAAAGCAGCGGAGCTTGAAATGCTGAATACGGCAGAAAAGCCCACTACATTATACAGCTTGAAAGCAGATTATACTGTTGTTTGTTTTTGGGACCCCAATTGCGGGCATTGTAAAGAAGAGGTGCCCAGGCTTGATTCTATTTACCGTGCAAGCTGGAAAGATCATAATGTAAAAATATTTGCAGTTTTAACGCCTGAAAAAAATCAGAACCCAAAGGCCGAATGGATAAAATTCATTAGTGAAAAAAATATTGGCGACTGGACGCATGTGTATAAAACAAAGGAAATGGAAGAAGCCGATTATGCAGCGCAGCGCCCAAGCTTCAGGCAATTATATGATATTACGGTAACGCCAACTATCTATTTGCTCGATAAAGACAAACGCATTATCGGTAAAAAACTAACCCTTTTGCAATTAAACGAGTTACTGGAAGTAAAATGGAGTAAAGCTCCTTCGAACTAAAAAAACAACTGATGAAAAAATTTTTATTGCTGTTTGCTTTTACAGGTTTTGCCTTTGTGGCTTTTTCGCAAACATTATTTACCTACGGCAACAACACAGTTGACAAAAGCGAGTTTATACGGGCTTATAATAAAAACAAAGTGCCTGTTACCGACAAGGAAAAAGCATTACGTGAATACCTTGACCTCTACATAAAATTTAAGCTGAAAGTAAAGGCCGCTCTGGATTTACGCCTTGATACCATGCCTCAGTTGCTTTATGATGCACAGAGCTTTAGAACACAGATTGAAGACAGTTATTTAAATAATGAGAAGGCTGTAAATGATATAATGAATGAGGCTTTCGACCGCAGTCAGAAAGACCTGCATGTTTACCATTTCTTTGTTCCTGTTGAAGCAACTTTGAGCCCTGCAGACAGCATGAAGGCTTATAAAGCAATTACCGGGGTTTACGCAGCGCTTTCTGCCGGTAAAACAAACTATACAGAATTAGCCGCTGCCGAAGCTGTAAAAGTAAACCACTCCGACCTTGGTTTTATAACCGCATTCTCTTTACCGTACGAATATGAAAATATTGTTTACAATTTAAAAATGGGGCAATCCTCCGCTCCATACCGCAGCAAAAACGGTTGGCATATTTTTAAATTATCCAGCGACAGAAAAGCGGTTGGCAAATGGAAAGTAGCGCAGATTCTTTTCTCTTTACCTCC
>JBBKXU010000146.1:0-7353 GCA_037969645.1 Ferruginibacter sp.
ATTATAATATACACCTACTTAAAATAATTTTTATGAGCACTAGCATCAACGAATTAACACCAACCGAACTGTGGCAGAATTTTGCGTCATTGAATGCAATACCAAGAGCATCAAAAAAAGAAGAAGCCGTAATTCAGTTTATGATGGATTTTGGAAAAAAACTCGGTCTCGAAACTTTTAAAGATGATGTAGGTAATGTGATTATTAAAAAGCCTGCGACGCCAGGCATGGAAAACAAACAAACTGTTTGTTTGCAAAGTCACCTGGATATGGTGCATCAAAAAAATGCAGATACCAAATTTGATTTTGCCACTGAAGGAATCAACATGTTTGTTGATGGCGACTGGCTGAAAGCAAAAGGCACAACGCTTGGCGCCGATAACGGGCTGGGGGTGGCTTCCATTATGACGCTGCTGGCTTCTTATTCTATTCCACATCCTGCGCTGGAAGCGCTTTTTACCATTGACGAAGAAACAGGTATGACAGGCGCCCTGGGTTTAAAAGGCGGATTATTGAATGCAGGAATTTTATTGAATTTAGATACCGAAGACGATGATGAATTAACCATTGGTTGTGCAGGTGGTATTGATGTTAGCGCCGGCGGAAAGTATAAAGTAGAAAAGCCTGCTTCTGGCTCAGTCGCTTTTCGGATAACCGTAAACGGGCTAACTGGCGGGCACTCCGGTATGGATATTTATAAAGGAAGAGCCAATGCCAATAAATTAATAAACCGTGTATTACTAAATGCAAAAGAAAAATTTGATTTGCGGATAAGTATGATTGATGGGGGAGGATTAAGAAATGCCATACCAAGAGAATCGTTTGCTGATATTAATATCCCGGAAGGAGAAGCAGATGCTTTCAAAGTTTTTGTAAAGGAAGAAGAGCAGGTTTTGAAAAATGAATATCAACGTACAGATCCCAATTTAAATATCAATATAGAAAAAATTGTAACGCCCGATATGGTGATGGATGCTGCTTATCAATACGCATTGTTAAGAACCATTGCTGCTTGCCCGAATGGAATTTACAGAATGAGTCCTGAAATAAACGGTTTGGTGCAAACATCAAATAACCTGGCAAGAGTACTTGTGAAGGATGGAGAATTTTCAATTCTTTGCCTTACCCGCAGTTCGGTAGATAGTGAAAAAATAGACCTGGCAAAAACCATTTGTTTTAATTTTGAAATGGCTGGCGCCAAACCTGCCTATGGTGGCTCATACCCGGGCTGGGCGCCAAAACCAGGCGCGCCTATTGTGAAATTGATGAGTGACCTGTATAAAGAAATGTTTAATGCAGATGCAAAAGTGAATGCCGTACATGCCGGATTGGAATGTGGTATTTTGGGTACTAATTATCCCGACATGCAGATGATTTCGTTTGGTCCTAATATCCGGGGAGCTCACTCCCCGGATGAAAAAGTACAGATCAGTTCTGTTCAAAAATACTGGCCTTTCTTATTGGAAACTTTAAAGCGGATACCGGTAAAAAGCTAATTTAATTGTGCCTGCCGGGCAAGCATTTTTTCTGCCAATGGAAATAATAAATTGTTCTCCAGATGCACATGTTTATGCAGATCTTCTTCAAACTCTTTTAGCTCTGCAAGACTCACTTTAAAAGTAGTACAAGCATCGGCAGGCGGCGTATAGGTGTTTGTAAGTTCACGTATTTTATACAACAGGTCACCCGCATGTTCATGTTCCAGTTCCAAAATATGGATTGGTGCACCAATAAATCCCTCGGTTATTTTACGACTGTGATTGATATTGCTGAGCGCTTCCACTTCTTTTATCCTAGGAAATAAAATCATTTCTTCCTTTTGCATATGTGAAGTCATCTCTTCTTTTATTTCTTTAAAGATATTGAAGACCTTGACTATGTAAGGATACCGATCCCCATGCTTAAACGCTACTTTTTCCAAATGCCCAAGTATAGTTGGCATGGATTGCCTAACATAAAAATGATGATGGATGAGAATGTAGCTGATTAATTGCTCTGCATTCATTTCGGTAAAGGGCATTTTGTTGCTTTGTATTTGAGTGGATTTTTCCAACTCATCTGCAATTTGCTCTACGGCTAATCCTTTTTCGTTACAGGCATCTGCCAAAGTTCTTTTGCCCTTACAGCAAAAATCGAGATGATATTTTTCCAGTACCGGAACGGTGCTGTGGTTTTTTGTTACGATGGAAGCCAGCGTTTGTTCTGCTATGTTTGTCATAATAAATAATTTTTACAAAGATGGATTTGTACAAAACGGAAAACTGTGATTGAAATCAGGTTTCTTAACTATTCCGCTTTGCGAAACTCATGAGTAAAGCCCCTGTAAATAAAAGGATACCGGTGATGAGTAGTAGTTCATTAACAAAGGGTAGTGCATGGTAGCCGATAGCAGCTACGCCCTGCGCCATCAAAACCACTTCGTTTAAAATAACCGCAATGGCAAAAACAGTTATTCCGGATATGAGCAGCTTGTTTAACTTGAAATGTTTTTCGGCAAGCATAAATCCCAGCAAAAATAAACTGATAACAGCCAGCAACACTAAATGCAAATAACCAATTACTATCGGTCTGAAACCGAATGCCAGGTCACTGAGTGAAGGAATGGTAGAACCTAGTTGTAACAAGAGCTTCACAGACAAAGCCATGGCTGTTAGACAAAGAATCCACCGGGCAGTTTTTGATATGTCAGCTTTTATTAAAACCCATTTTGTTTTTAATGCATTAACCAGCCATATCCAACCAACTAGCTGTGCAAATGCAGCAATCACCACAAGGATATAAACCCATAATTGCAGATCCATCCAAAGAGTTGATAAAAAATAAGCCGGTACAGATGCAAATACAAAAAGCTGAAAAATTTTCTTCAATTTATTTTCTGGTATATTAAATCGGCTAAGGTATGCAGTGAATAAACCCATGCAAGCAAAAAAGAACCAACCGTTGTACTGGAAATGCAAATAGAAATACTCGGCAGCCAGGTACCATGTCTGATGAATTACTTTATTGATCATCATGATAGTTAATGCAAATGCACCAACCGATGATATGGCATTGAACAAAACGGCCGCTTTAAACCACGAATGGGCGGTACTTTTAATTTTAAGTTTATTCAAATCACGCCAGTAGTGAAATGCAAGAAAATAAGACACCACAATGGAAGCGGTGGAAAAAATGATGGAGAATAATCCATAGCCTTCGATGGGGAAAGCTACCAGCATGCCGTAGGCCGTAAACAGATTTGCCCACAATAACCAATGGTATTTTTTTAGTGTGGCTTTGCCTGCATGTTGTGCCAGGTAAGCAACCAGCAAAACCATAATGGCTTGTGTAACCCAGCCTGCAAAAGCAAAATGTGAGTGGCCGTGTAACAAATGTTTTTGATCAACAAAGGGGAGGTAGTACAATATCTTATATCGAAGTATCACACCCAGGGTTGCTACAATCAATAAATTGAAAAGCGAAATCTTTAGCCATCTGAAGAGTGAAAATTTCATAGTATCTGTTTACGCAAATTAATTATCAAGGTAAAATTCGGATGTGATTTAAATCACGATCAGCAATAAACCTTGCCCCTGGTTATTTGCAGCTGGCCTTTTTGCTGCATCTGTTTCATGGTACGTATTACCGTTTCAACACGAAGTCCAGTCATGTCAGCAATTTGCTGACGGGTAAGTTGCAGTTTATTGCATTTGCTGCAAATGTTTTTATGCGTTTGCTTAAAATAAGTCAGCAAGGTTGATATACTGTTTTCGGGATTGTGGTTAGCAAGCTCCTTTAAAATCATAAATTTAAAGCGCAACCTTTGTGTAAGCAGCTTGGTGAATTTAAAATGCAGATCTGTATTTTCCTGTATTAATTCTGAGAATGTAGCTTTATGTAACCGGATGATTACCGAATTTTCATCTGCAATAGCAGTTGCAGCAAAGGGGGCATCATCAAACAAGGCAAATTCGCCGAAACAGTCGCCGGGCTCTATCATTACCTGAATAAACTCCTTCCCTTCGTCATTTATATTCACCCATCTCACTTTTCCTTCAACCAACTGGTAGTAAAAGGAGGAGTGTGTTCCTTCCTGAAAAATAATTTCACCGGCGCTTACTTTTTTAAAAACAGCGCCCCAGGCAAGTAGTGTATCTATATCTATCATCATTTAAATTGTATTGTAATAGACTCAAAAGTAAAATGCAACAACGGCAGCCCCCATGACGAACAACATAGGGTAATATGATTTCAATCATACGGTTTTGTTTCATCCTTTTAACTGCAAAAAATACTTTTGTACGGATGAAAAAAGAACAGGTAATCAAATTCATGAACCTTTTTACACGCTGTTATGACCTAACGCATAAAATAATGAATCGTATGCCTGTAATCTTGCATAATCATTTTAAAAACTAAAAATTACAAACATGAGAAAACTGTTAATCCTACTGTTTATGGGCGCATTTATAGCGGCCTGTGGCGGCGGTAACACTAACGATTCAACACCTGTTTCTGAAACTCCAAACAGCGATGCTCCTAAAACCGAAAGCGGGAATCCTTCTTACGACCCACAAAGAGGAGAAGGTAAATTCACTAACGTTGAAGTAGGTGAAACGCTGGATGCTGCAATGGCAACAAGCGGACAAAAAGTGTACGATGTAAAGTGCGGGAGCTGTCACAAACTAACCAGTGAGAGGCTGGTAGGACCAGGTTGGCTGGGCGTAACTGATCGCCATACCGCAGAATGGATTATGAATTTTTCGACCAATACAGATGCCATGCTGGATAAGGATCCTAAGGCACAGGCACAACTTGAAATTTGTTTGGTTCGTATGCCAAATCAAAACCTGAGTGATGAAGATGCAAGGTCGTTGTATGAGTTTATGCGTAAGAATGATGGCGTAAAATAATTAACCCTCAATATAAAATCAACCAAAATGAAAAATTATAAACTGTTATCAATAGCTGTATTTGCATTCAGCTTATTGGTGGGCTTTAGTGCCTGTAAACCAAAAAATGCAGGCTCGGCTGTAAGTTCCGATGCAGCATCTAAAACTTATGTTGCCCCGGGCAAATACGATGAGTTTTACAATTTTGTATCGGGCGGGTTCAGTGGCCAGCTAAGTACATACGGATTGCCATCAGGCCGTTTGCTTCGTGTTATTCCTGTTTTTTCTGTTGATCCGGAAAAAGGCTGGGGTTATAGTGAAGAGACAAAACCGATGTTGAATACATCGCATGGTTTTGTGCCTTGGGATGACCTGCACCACGTGCAGCTTTCAAAAACAAATGGCGAGTACGATGGCAAATGGGTTTTTGCAAACGCTAACAATACACCACGTGTTGCTAGAGTTGATCTAAAAACCTTCAGAACTGCTGAGATCCTTGAATTACCAAACAGTGGTGGAAATCACTCTTCTCCATTTATTACTGAGAATACAGAGTATTTGGTAGCAGGTACACGTTTCAGTATTCCGCCCGATGATAAGAACGGCGATGTGCCTATCAGTTCATACAAACAGAATTTTAAAGGAACTATCAGCTTTATCAGCGTGCAGAAAGATGACGGCGCTATGGATATTGCATTTCAGTTGCAGTGCCCTGGTTTTAATTTCGATTTGAGCCGTGCAGGCAAAGGCGTTTCAAACGGCTGGTTTTTCTTCTCTACCTATAATACAGAGCAAGCCCACACCTTGCTGGAAGTAAATGCATCGCAAAAGGATAAGGATTTTATAATGGCCATTAACTGGAAAAAAGCAGAAGAATATTTCAAGGCTGGTAAAGGAAGAAAGCAGGCAGTAAAATATGCACACAATGTGTATGATGAGAAGACGCATTCTGCAACATCAACTATTAAAACAGAAGTAACCGTTATGGATGTGAAGGATTTTCAGGATATCGCTTATTTCTTCCCTTGTCCTAAATCGCCACATGGTTGCGACGTGAGCCCAACAGGTGAGTACATTGTAGGCAGTGGAAAATTAGCGGCTTTAATTCCCGTATTCAGTTTCGACAAAATGATAAAAGCCATTGCGGCCAAAGATTATATCGGCAATTTTGATGGTATTCCTATTCTAAAATACGAATCAGTTTTATATGGCGAAGTGAAGAAGCCAGGCCTTGGTCCATTACATACTGAATTTGATGACAAAGGGTTTGCCTACACTTCTATGTTTGTGTCATCTGAAGTTGTAAAATGGAATATTAAAGATTTAAAAGTGGTTGACCGCGTGCCAACTTACTACTCTGTTGGTCACTTAACCGTTGCTGGCGGCGATACAAAAAAACCGTATGGGAAATATATGATTGCCTATAATAAAATCACAAAGGACAGGTTTCTTCCAACAGGTCCCGAATTGTCGCAAAGTGCACAGTTGTATGATATCAGCGGAGATAAGATGCAGTTGATACTCGATTTTCCTACAATAGGAGAACCGCATTATGCACAGGTTATTGCAGCCGACAAGCTTACGCCTAATTCTACCAAGTTCTTTAAGATGGAAGACAATAAGCATCCTTATTTTGCCAATGGAGAAAAAGAAGCAAAAGTTGTTCGTCAGGGAAACCAGGTTCATGTGTACATGACCGCGGTACGTTCTCATCTTACACCCGATAATATTGAAGGTGTGAGATTGGGCGATGAGGTTTATTTCCATGTTACCAATCTGGAGCAGGATTGGGACGTACCACATGGGTTTGCCGTAAAAGGTGCATTAACCGGAGAGTTATTGGTAATGCCCGGCGAAACACAAACATTGAAATGGACACCGCATAAAGTTGGTATGTTCCCTATGTACTGTACCGATTTCTGTAGTGCATTGCACCAGGAAATGTCGGGCTACATACGGGTTTCACCGGCAGGAAGTAATGTGCCGTTAAAATTTGGTACGGGTAAAATAGAACCAGTAGCCGATTCTGTAAATAAAAAATAGTGATTTATTAAAAAGAACAGGCTGATAAAAAGGCCTGTTCTTTTTTTAAGTGGATTTATAAAATTACAAGCATGAATAATGATAGATTGAAACCATGGATGAGGATGTTATTAGTCTTTTGCGGGCTGGCTCTAGTGGCTGTTTTATTTGTTCCGCTGTGGTATATTGATTTGGATGCACCGCAATATCCCGAAGGGCTGAGGCTTTTGATCTATCCTGATAAATTAGCCGGTAATGTAGATATCATCAACGGTCTGAACCATTATATCGGTATGAAAACTTTACATACCGAAGACTTCCTGGAGTTCACAATACTCCCGTATATCATCGGCTTCTTTGCTTTGTTTTTTGTTGTTGCAGGTATCGCTGCAAGAAGAAAATTATTGTATGTATTATTTGTAATGTTCGTAAGTTTTGGTGTTTTGGCTATGTACGATTT
>JBBKXU010000147.1:0-5285 GCA_037969645.1 Ferruginibacter sp.
AACTAATTTCCGGGACTCATATATCAAACAGGGCAGCCCCACAAATATTTACGGAACCAGCAATACGATATATACTGGTGAATTATTCAGTGGAAATAATGCTCGTAGAAGTATTTTATATTTTAATATTAGTGAGATACCCACATCAGCCATTGTGCAAAATGCCAGTTTTTCAATGTTGCGGGTTGGAGGCGATGGAGATGTTCAAAATGTATTGTTACATAGGCTGACTAAAAACTTTGTAGAGAATGAGGTAAACTGGAATAACGCGACATCAATAGTTCCATGGACAACACCAGGAGGCGATATGACAGGTGTTTTACAAACTACATCTGTTACCAGCAGCAGTATCCGCTATAACTGGAATCTGGCGCCGTCTTCACAAATATGGGCCAATAATCCGGCCAATAATTTTGGTATTCTTTTAAAAACAGATGAGTTGTTAGGTAAGAGACATCATTTTGCATCTAAGGAAAATGGCACAATTGCTAACAGACCAAGTCTTTCGATAACTTACGTGATACCCGATCCATGTACCATTATTCCAAACAGGCCACCATTGGCTAATCCCGATAATGCGACCACCAATTCAAAAACACCGGTAAGTGTACCAGTTTTAGCCAATGATACTGATCCCGATCCGGGGCAATCTTTATTTATATTGAGCCTGGGAACTGTTACAAATGGTACAGCCTATATTAGCGGTAACAACGTGGTTTTTACACCCACACAGGGTTTCAACGGACAAGCATCTGTGGTGTACAATATTTATGATAACGGTGCAGGTAATTTAACCGATCAGTCAATCATTTATATAACAGTTACCAATGCGCCGCCAACGGCTGTAAATGATTTTCCTGCTGGCGTATTAAGTGGACTTCCACAAACTGTAAATATTGGTTTTAACGATTATGATTATGACAGCTCGCCGCTCAGCTGGTTTATTTATAGAGATGGTCAGAGAATAGCTGTTCCAACTTATTTCTCTACTCCGCCAAGCACCATCACATATACACCTGCAGCTAATTATACGGGTAAGGATACATTGTTTTATTATGTACAAGAACCATCGGTAGGTTGCAGTAATGGCGGTAGAGACAGTGCCATGGTTGTGTTTACTATTTTAAACCGAAAACCAACCGCAACTGACGATAGTATTAAAGTACGGCCATGCCAAACAACCCGTATAAATTTACTTAATAACGATACCGATCCCGAAGGGCATGCTATAAGGATCATCAGCATCAGTCCGTTGAGTATACCTGCTGCCGGTACTTTAGTAAATAATAACGATGGAACGGTAACATTTACACCTGCCGTAGGCTTCCTTGGCGAAGTAACATTTACCTATACTATAACAGATGATGGCGTTCCTCCAGAAACATCCAGCCCTGCGCTGGTAAAAATAACGGTGGAACCGGGCTTAAATAATCCGCCGATAGCAGAAAATGACGTAGAAGACCCCACCAACATGGACGAAATAATTTACAGCAGTGTTTTGGATAACGACTACGATCCCGATAACGACGATATTACAAATCCGGTTGTTACCGTTAACCCGGTACATGGTGCTGCAATTGTACTGGCAAATGGACTGGTACAATACACACCTAATCCCGGTTTTTATGGTACCGATTCCTTAACCTATCAAATTTGTGATATTATTTTAAATCCAGCTAATTGTACAGGTGTTCCAACTTTGTGCACCACAGCAAAAGTTTATTATACTATTGAACCAACCAATTCGGTTTTGGCGGTTAATGATGAACACAGTACCTGGATAAATACGCCGGTAAGCGGCGCAACCCTCAGCAATGATTATGATCCGCAGGGCGATTATCCCATCAGTTTTAGGGGGTATGTAATTGCTGGTATTTCACGTACCAGTGGTACTTATGCAATTGGCGGTTTTGATGCAGCAGGAAGCACAGTTGCGAATGCCGGAAACCTATTAATCAATACAAATGGTACGTATACCTACACGCCGGCAAATAACTTCTCAGGAGTTGCTCATGTGCCATATACTATAAGAGATGCAAATATTAATGCGGCTCATGATACCGCATATTTGAGAATAACTGTGAATCCTTTGCCGGGCATCGCTAACAGCGTCATTGCCAATAACGACGAAAGTCGGATATTGGGTGGAACCACTGTAAGCAATAACGTATTTGCCAACGACTGGGATCCGCAAGGAAATTCATTTACTATTTCGTCTTATAAATTTGATAGTAATGGAGACGGAACGTTTGATGGTACTGGAACCATTGGTGCTTCTGTTACAACTGGCGGTAGAACTGCAACGGGCAAGTTAACCGGTAATACGGGTTCGTTAGTCTTGGGTGCTAATGGAGTTTATACATTTACACCTGCGGCCGATTTCCATGGCAGCATGGACATCAGTTATACCATTTGTGACAATGCCGTGCCACCAGCATGTGCTACAGCTATTTTACGCATCAGCCAAATGGTTGACTTTAATGGTGCGGCTAATGACCAGCCTCAACCCGGCGATGATTTTGCCTACACCAATTATAATACGCCGGTAACAGCTTCCTTTATTGCAAATGATACCGATCCAAATAACAATCCATTATCGTTAAACGGCACAGCTATTAATACCGGCGGACCAGCCACTGCAATTGGCGGACCGGTTACAACTGCCCGAGGTGGTACCGTACAATTTTTTGCCAACGGTATGTATACATACATTCCGCCAATTGGTTTTGTGGGGCCGGATAGTACGGGTTACCAGATTTGCGATATTACTGCCGTCGCACCGCAACCACTGTGCAATCGGGCATTCCTGCATCTGCTGGTAGGTGTAAACAATACCACCGATGCTATTAATGATGAGCATAGTACCTGGCAGGGTATACCCGTAAACAGCAATGTATTGACTAACGATTTTGATGCAGAGAAGAATACTCAATTGTTTGGTAGTTTCTTACGTCAAAGCCTTAGCAGCGACATTAGTACAGGAGCTATAATTGCCGGAGTTGACAAAGCAGGAGTACCAATTGCCAATGCCGGCACGATAACTTTTGCCGCTAACGGAGATTTTACTTTTAATCCTGAAGCATCTTTTACCGGTACTATAACGGTTCCTTACCGCTTATGCGATAATGGAAACCTGCCGGTTTGTGATACCGCTTATTTAACTATCACTGTAGATCCAATGCCTACAACGGGCATCAATGCAGTAATTGCCAATAACGATGAAAATATTAGTTACGGCTTGCCAGTTGGCGGTAATTTATTTGATAACGATCGTGATCCTCAATACCATTCATTTACTGTAACCAGCTTTACCGCTGGTTCCGTGGGTGTCTCAGGTACAGTGGCTGGTGTAGATGCAAAAGGCAACCCTGTTGCCAATGCAGGAACACTAACTATTAGCAGCAACGGAATTTATACATATGCACCGATTGCAAATTTTGTGGGCTCTATTAATTTATCCTACACTATTACCGATGCGTTTGGAGCAACATCAACTGCCGTATTGCATATAGATGTAGTTAAAGACCCCAATGGTTTGGCAAACGACCCGCCTTTTGCTGGCGACGACTTTGGCTATACAACTGTAAACAAGCCAGTTACAGGTTCATTTATCAGCAACGATAACGACCAAAACGGTGATGCAGTTTCGTTGAACGGAACAACTATTGTACCGGCAGGTGCGGCTACCACAATTGGTGCGCCCCTTGCTACAGCCGAGGGTGGTACAATACAGTTTTATGCAAACGGAACTTATTTATATACTCCTCCTTTAAATTATGTTGGTCCAGATAGAGTGATTTATTCTATTTGCGATGTTACAGCCGTGGCACCTCAACCAATTTGTGCCGGCGCAACCATACATTTATTAGTTGGTCCTGGTATCAATATCAGCGGTACTGTTTGGGACGATGCCAATGGTGATGTAGTTCTTAACGGGATTGAAGTGGTTACCAATGCTGGTAACACACTGTATGTTAATCTGGTAGATGGCTCTAACAACGTAGTAAAAAATACTGCCGTTGCAGCCAACGGAACCTATAGTTTTGCTAATACCGATCCCGATGTTATTTATTCGCTGGTGCTGTCAACCACACAGGGAAATGCAGGTCAGCTTTCACCTGCTTCGGATTTGCCTTCGGGCTGGGTGCATACCGGTGAAAGCCGTAATGGCACTATAGATGGCGGCGTGTTGGGTGTAATAGACAGCCGTAATTACGGATTTACAAACACGGTTAATTTCGATTTTGGTATAGAACAGTTACCTAATTCCGATGATCATACAACGCTAATTAAACAGCCAGAAGTAGGCGATATAAAGATTTTGAATGGAGGCACAAACCCGCCAATCATAAGCGGTATTGATCCCGAAGATTGTAGTGGCGGATGTCTGCTTACAGCCAGGTCGGTTATCATTGATTCGGTGCCCTCAAATTCAGAATTGTACTACAACAGTCTGTTAGTTATACACGGTCAGCAAATTAATAATTTTGATGCCGATCTGTTGTATATCAGAATGATAACTGCAACAGTAGGTGCATTGTCGACCTATTTCAGGTACTCTTTTGTAGATGCAGCGAACCGAAAAGATCCAACGCCGGCAACCTACACTTTAACCTGGCGCTTTCCTTTGCCTGTATTACTCTCGTCCTTTACGGCTACGCCCAATAAGTGTGATGTAGTATTACAATGGAAAACAGCCCAGGAAATTAATACCGATAAATTTGTAGTGGAACAAAGTGCCAACGGGTTAAATTTTGTACCCGTTGCCGAGGTAAAAGCAGCTAACAGTGCTACAGGTAAATCGTACCAAACAGCCATAGCGCAACCAACGGGTATCATGTATTACAGACTTAAGTTGCTCGATAAAGACGGAAAGTTCAGCTATTCACCCATTGTTACAGCACGTACGAGTTGCGGTAATTCTGATTATATGGTGGTTTATCCAAACCCTGTAAACAGTAATCTTACGGTAAGCTTCTTTACCAGCTTTAAAGGGCAGCTAAATCTGGTTATTGTAAACGAAACGGGGCAGCTTGTAAATACCAGGACAGTTAAAGTAACAAGCGATTCAAATACCATTAACGTGGATATGAGCAATTATGCAGCTGGTATTTATATGCTTTATCTAGCCGATGATGCCGGAGCAAGAATTGGCGAAGTACAAAAAATAATTAAGAACTAAACCTTTAATAAAGCCCAAACCCAGGAGAGAAGCAATTCTCTCCTTTTTTTATGCAACCATCATTTAAATATATTTGCTCTTTATTTAAAATGATTTCTTTAAT
>JBBKXU010000148.1:0-2764 GCA_037969645.1 Ferruginibacter sp.
AGCCATAGTTTTCATAATGCATTTCGTGACGGCTTGACGAAAAAAACCATACAGCCCAGAAAAATGAATTCATAATAACATAGGTTAAAGCATGTGTTTTAAAACTTGCCCTTTTTTGAGCAATCTCCCATAAAACAGGATCTTTTCCTTCGGGTGTTTGTTGATGACGTGACATAATTGATAAGTTTAGATTAATTAAAGATTATTGTTAATAGCGTCCTGTGTCCTATCTATTCCAAAACTCATAAAGCAACCAATAAATACAAATCGCTTTGATGGTGGTGTTACCGCCTCTTTTCGAGTGCCTGCATTATTATAATTATAATTAAACACCTGGTTTTGCCCAAGCACATTATTAACACCCAATACCCATACTAAAAAGGTTTTCTTATTTGTTTTACCAAGATTAGGCAGATAATTCACACTAAAACTCATGCTGTTATAATTGATGGTTTTGCCGGCATCGCCAATTACATATTTACCCTGTGCGTTATCATAATTAAAATGATAATAAGGACGTCCGGTTGCAAAATTGTAACTGAGGTTAAAGCCCGTTTTCCAAGGCAGCACAAATTTCTTAACCACAAATGCAGCCGTGTGATTTGCAGCAAATGAAGGCATGATTGCTTGCGGGTAATTTAAATAATCACGTTTTGTATCCAGGTACGAATAGGAAATCCAATAATCAACATTCTTAAATGTTTTTTTATCTCTAAAGAATAGTTCTAACCCTTGCGCATGACCAAAACCGTTGTTATTTGTTGCTACTTCTCTTCCTGTAGCAGATGATGCAGTTTTGTACAGATCCGTATATTTTTTGTAAAATGCCTCGACTCTTATAATGCGGTCGTTACTCATTTTTTGATACTGCAGAATATAATGTGCTGCCCTTGAATAATCTAAACTGGCAACCGAAGGCAAAAATTTTCTTTCTGGATTTTGGTAAAACAACCCATAGGCAAAAGATGCCTGGCTATTATCGGGAAACTTATAAGCTACCGAAACCCGGGGAGCAATATTCCATTTATTAATTACTTGCGAATGTTCAACCCTGCCACCAAGTTTGGCTGCCAAATTATTGGTAATAAATAGATCGGTTTCAGCAAAAACAGATACCAGGTTATCCTTTACAGATTCATCAAACTGGCTGCCATCGTACAAAGTATAGGTTGACTTTTCTTCGCTGTAAAAATAATCCGATCCAAAACGAATGGCATTTAACCCATTCAGTTTTTTCTCCGCCACAACTCTTGCCTGGGCATACTGCGCTTTATTTTTAAGTTTGAAATTTTTAAACGCATAAAACGAAGGATTGGTAATCGTCTGTTTCACATTATTTGCATCCTGTAATTCATTGGTTATATCATCTTTATTAGTGCTGTAACTAATACCGCTGGTGAGCTTCCAGCCCTTGCCAATATTTTCACGCCAGTTAATATTTTGATAGGTATTTAAATTTTCAATAGCAAATGCGTTTTTTAAAACCAGTGAATCAATATCAGCATTTCTAAAGCCAACTTTGTTTGTACTTACGTAACCATAATACTTTATCATACCACCGCTCTTCGTTCTTATTCTAAAATTTGCATCTCCCTGGTGAGAAACCGGTATTTGGTAAAAATCTTGTTTTTGCTTGTTGATGGCAAACCCAAGCCAAAGGTTTGCATAGTTGTACGAAACTCCCCAAGAGGATTTTTTATCCTTTGACAGTTTTTGAATTCCACCACCTAAGCCCACAACAGAAACACCCAGATCGGCCTGTGTTCTTTCAGGTAAATCAATGGTTTCCAAAATCAAGGCCGACGAAAGTGCCTGTCCATACAAAGCAGAGTAACCGCCCGAGCTAAAAATAGTGCCTTTAAATAAAAAGGGATTAAAACGCCCCCTTGTTGCAATACCCGGCGTGCTGCTGTAAAAGAAGTTGTTCACCAGATTTCCATCCATATAAATCTTGCTCTCGGTAGCCGATCCGCCTCTTACAAACAAACCTTCGCTTTCACCAACCTGCTGGGTGCCTGGAAGGCTTTTAAAGGCACTGGTAACGTCGCCATTGGCACTTGGGGTGGTTACAATATCCAGCGCAGACAAAACCGCACCCTTATTTTTATCACTTGCCACAAAGGAACCGGCAGATATTACAACTGCTTTTAATTCGGTAACCAGTTCCTTCATAATCACATTTAATGCAATAGGACCAGTTCCTATATTCAACTCCTGCTCAAAAGGTCGATAACCAATTACAGATGTTTCTAATGTATGTTTGCCCTTTTCCGAAGTTATAAATGAAAAATTCCCCAGGGAATCGGTGGTAGCCCCATCGTAGGTATCCTTCAACGTAATACTAGCTCCGCTAACCGGTTTACCCTTGCCGTCGGTAATCTTGCCGGTCACCTTTACCTGTGCTTTTGCTGATAAGCCCGCAATCAAAACCAAAATAGTCAACAGCTTTTTCATCCTTCCAAATTTTATACAAACGTAAAGTAGTTTATTTTATAAACCAAATATTTTTTAAGCTAAATTTTTTATTTGGGCTGATAATTAGCCGCAAAACGAGATAGCAATTTCATCATATTTCGTTGAATATCAATTAATTATATACCACATAAGCACCTTCCCGTATAGGGGCAAAACCCACAAGAACTTATTAACATTGGCAAAAAAATATTTTTTTATGTGGGCTGAAATTGTAATTTAGCAATAGAATTTAATGGGTTAGTAAGTACAAAGGGTCAGCAGAAATGTTGACCCTTTTACTTTTTACGAT
>JBBKXU010000149.1:0-3185 GCA_037969645.1 Ferruginibacter sp.
CATTAACGCACTTAGCATAAATATAAGTGCCAATTACGATTACAGTTTTCGTAAGCAGGATCAGTTTGTTAGAAACGTAATTTATAATAGCGATACCCGAACCGTTGTGGCGCAGTTAAAACAAAAGACAATCAGGTTTACCGGACGGCTCAGTTATAATATTACGCCAGACCTTACCATTCAGTATTACGGGCAACCGTTTTTAACCAGACCTACCTATCAGAACTTTGCTTACGTAAGTGCCCCGCTTGCCAATGAATATGATAACAGATTTATGGCTTATACATCAAACCAGATAAGTGAAAACAATGGAACATTTTCTGTAGATGAAGATCGTGACGGTATTATTGATTACAGTTTTGGAAAACCTGATTTTAATTTTGTACAGTTTCGCTCTAATATGGTTGTAAGATGGGAATACAGGCCCGGATCGGAGCTGTTTTTAGTATGGTCGCAAGGCAACACACCCGATGCTTATGCTGATTTGTCAACTCCCATTTTTAAGAGTCTGTTCGATAATGCTTTCTCCGGAGGTAATGCCAGAAATATTTTCCTGCTTAAGTGGACTTACCGGTTTTTAAAGTAAGCGTTAGATATATTTTTATTCAATTACTTCAATAAAGTATTCAGTATTGTTTACTGCTGCCTTCTCCCCCACTTTTAAACCCATCAACTTTAAACCAAGTGGCGACTGAGGCGACAAAGCTATTACAGTAATATTATCTATCACCGTTTTGCCCAACGCTGTACTCATAAACAAATAACCCCGATTCGTTTTAATCAGGCTTCCGATTACAATTATATCGGCAGTTATCAGCGGATTTATTTTTTCGATAGCAATTTTCTGGTTTAAAACTTCCTGTAATTGCCCACGGGTATTAGCCTGCTCAATTTGTAACATGGCCAATGCCGTTTCATGTTTATCACCTGCTGTACTTTTGGTTTCGTTAGCGCCGCTTTCTTTAAGATCGGCCAAAGTCTGTTGCAGCATGGCTACTTTAACATTTATCAGCTGCTGATAATGAGTATATATTTTTTGTTTCAGTGTCATTCGGTTCAACTGGAATTCTACAGAAGCCATCGTGTTACACTCCCAGTGTTTTAAGTAACCCGTCTTTATACGTTGCAGAAACCTCTACTTCCGATCCATCCTGCAATACAACAAATCCTCCGGCACTTTTGGAATATGATTTTACAAAATCCAGGTTTACAATAAAAGATCGGTGTACTCTCATGAACGGCGTATCAAGCAATTCATCAAAGTACTTCAAAAATTTGCAGATCATTTTACAGGATCCGTCGGTTAAATAAACATCGGTAAAGTTGCCCTTGGCTTGCAATTTAGTAATTGAAGAAGTTTTAATTACGTCAAAACCATTAAGGGTTGGTAAAATTATTTGCTGCTGATCGGGCTTTAGCTTTAGGTTTTGTAAAAGAATTTTAGTTCTGTTTAGTTCATCGGCCTTTGCAATTGATTCCTGTACCTTGTTTACGGCTGTTACGAGTTCTACAATGTCAATCGGCTTAAGAATATAATAAGCAGCACTGAGATTCAATGCTTTTAATGAATATTCAGAATAAGCAGTTATAAATATTGTTTCAAATTTTTGATCGCCACAGGCTTCCAGAATATCAAAAGCATTCCCAAATGGCATTTCCACATCTAGAAATACTAACTGTGGCTGCAGTTCCTTAATCATGGGTACAGCTTCTTTAATATGCGCCGCCTGCCCGGCTACTTCCACAGCAGGACAATATTTTCTCAGATAATCTTCCAGCACATTCCTGGCAATCTGTTCATCATCAACAATAATGCTCTTAATTTTCATGCTTAAAGTTTTTTAAAAGCGGCACAATCATTTTTACAAGTACACCTCGGTCGGGTGAAGGTTTATCGGTTACGTGGCAGGTTATATTATGCCCGTATAATTCATTCAGTATTTTAATGCGTTCAAGTGTATTTGTGATTCCCCGGCCCGAATGTTTTTTCTGATTTTCCGTTTTAGTTTTTTTACTTTCTTCAATTCCTATTCCGTTATCTTCTATGCTGATTTGAATGCCATTTGCGGTTTTAATAAAACGTAAGCGCAAAAATCCTTTGTCTTCAATATAGCGCAGCCCGTGCCAGATGGCGTTCTCCAGATGAGGCTGTATCAGCATTCCAGGTATAAACAACTGTTCATCATCAAAAAACGCATCATCAATTTCAATATTGAAATCGAATTTATCGGGGAAGCGGCTTTTTTCCAGTTCAAGGTAGTGCTGCAGCAGTTCAAGTTCTTTCGAAAACAAAACAAAATCTTCTTTCGAGTTTTCCATTACCCTCCGCATTAAAGTAGAAAATTTGGTGAGGTAACGGTTTGCTTCCAACTCGTTATTGTTAGCAATAAATTGGTTAATGCTATTGAGGCTGTTAAAAATAAAATGAGGATTCATTTCCCGCCGTAAAGATTGCAGGGCTATCTTTTTATTCTTTATCCGCAGTTTTCTAACAACGACTAAAATAACAGACATCAACCCCAGCAACAGTACAACAGACCCGATTAGCCAGTAATTGAATATGTTTTTCCTGCGAATTAAATCATCCTTTAAAGCTTTCTCTGTTTCCAGTTTTTTTATTTTGCTTTCTGTTTCGGCTATAATTTTAGCATCAATAAGAGAGCTGTCTTTTAAAATGATTCCCGGTAACTCTGTAAGAAAGTCCTTATACAAACTCAAACTCATTTGCCTGTTTCCGGCTTTTTGATAAATACTGTCTAATTTTTCAATACATTTTTTGGCTTCCAATGTATGTCCGTTTGCTATTGACAGTGCGTAGGATTCTTTCAACAGTTTTATGGCCGTGGAAGCTTCATCTTTTTGAATATATACATCGGCCAGTGAAGTAATTTCACTGGCTTTTATCTGTGTTGAATTTTGAACAAAAGGCTCTTTTAGTATTTCCTGCTTGGTTTCAATAGCCTTTTTAAAATTTTTATCTTTTAAATAAGCTTCTGCAATAAGCTGATTGTATTTAATAGCCTGATTGGGATTGTTTTGAGTGAGGCTGTACGCATTTGAAAACGCATTAACAGCAGTAGCGGTCTTCTTATCCTTTAAACCTTGATTTCCCAGCTGGAAATAACTCGAAATTAATTCGTTGGTGTCTTTATTGGCGACCCCTCGGCTTAAGTTATCCTGAATAT
>JBBKXU010000150.1:0-7099 GCA_037969645.1 Ferruginibacter sp.
AATTTGCTTTAATTCCTCATCAGTAAACCCACCGGTGTTTACTATTACCGAGTGTACCTCATAACCTTTTTCTACTGTTAGATATTTCACGCAGTAGGTAGTATCCAGTCCGCCACTAAAACCCAACACAACTTTTTTACTCATTTCACTTAACTTAATAAATTAAAAAAATAACGTAATAATGACTTTGGTGCTGCACCACCTACAACTTGCTTCTTTTGCAGGAAACTAAGCATTTTACTTTGCTTTATCCGCATAAAACGTTCGTATATTTTTGAATGCTTTTTAAACTCTGTTTTAGTTTCTTCCGGCGTGTAGTGATCGATTGGATCAAAGAGCATGGCCGTACACATACAATTTTTTCTTTCTTTGCTCATTAAAATATCGTAGTTAACGCAGCTTTTGCAACCAGCCCAAAACTGTTCATCGTTGGTTAACTCCGAATAAGTAACGGGCTCATAACCTAGGTCCGAATTGATTTTCATCACTGCAAGTCCGGTTGTTAACCCAAATATTTTTGAATCGGGATACTTTTCACGGCTCAATTCAAAAATTCTTTTCTTGATAGATTTGGCGACGCCTGTTTTTCTAAATGCAGGAGAAACAATCAATCCACTGTTGGCAACAAATTTATTATGTTCCCAAACTTCTATATAACAAAAGCCTACCCATTCGCCTTCAGTTGTAATGGCTATTACAGATTTGCCTTCTGTTATTTTTTGCTCAACATACTCGGGTGATCGTTTAGCGATGCCCGTACCACGTGCTTTTGCTGAGGAAGCCATTTCATCGGTGATGGCTATTGCGTAATGACTATCGGCTGCGGTTGCAACCTTAATGATTATGTTACTGTTTTCCAATTTAATAAATTGAAATAATGACTAAGAATGTTAAAGGAAATTTTCGGAGATTTTTTTCACTGACAGGGGCAGGTTCGTAGCTACTCGTCCTATCAGTATCCACGTCGGGATCTGGGTACAAAAACTAACAGGTTCTCCATATTATACAATATACCCCTGGCGGGAGAATTTGTATTTACGATATGTAATTGAGTCCTGTTCAATCTATTTTATTGATGTGTTTACAACACAAATGTATATTATTTTGAAAACAATGGGCAAAAAAATATTTTAACCAACAAATTTCTCCATTTCAGAAGCTATTTTTCTGTCGTTGCTTAAACGGGGAACTTTATTCTGTCCACCAAGTTTACCAATGCTTTTCATGTAGTCTATGAATCCGTTCTTTTTTACAGGAGAAATTTTCAGCTGTTGTAAAATTTTGCCTCCAATTAAATCATCATAATACACATTTCTTTTACGCAAATTATCATCCACCTTTTTTGAAAACGCCAACATATCGCCAGGCGTATTTTCAAATTCAATAAACCACTCGTGGTAACTTTTCCCGTCTCCGGTAGCTATCATGGGTGCAACCGTAAATTCTGTAATCGGAATATGTTCATCTTCTGCTGCCTGTAATAAAGCACCTTCCACTTCTTCGCTTATAACATGTTCGCCAAATGCAGAGATAAAATGTTTGGTACGGCCAGTAACCACTATACGGTAAGGATTGGTTGATACAAATTTTATAGTGTCCCCAATATTATACCCCCATAATCCTGCATTGCTGTTGATGATTAAAGCATAATTCTCTCCAACTTTTACATCCTTCAGTGTTAATCGGGTTGGATTTTCATTAAATATTTCGCCTGCAGGTACAAATTCAAAAAAGATACCACTGTTGGTATTCAGCAACAATCCTTCTTCAGTTTGAGTATCCTGAAAAGCAAAAAAACCTTCGCTTGCCGGAAACAATTCAATACAATCTATTTCTCTGCCGATACTTTCAAAAAGTTTTTTCTTGTAGGGTTCAAAATTTACCCCGCCCTGTACCATGACATTAAAATTGGGAAATAACTCTCCTACTTTTTTACCGCTTTTTTCAGTCAGCCTATCGAAGTACATCTGCATCCATGGCGGAATACCGCTGATGAGCGCCATATCTTGATTTATGGTTTCTTCAACAATCTTATCTAATTTTTCTTCCCACTCTTCAATACAATTCGTTGTAAAGGAAGGCAATTGATTCGATCTTAAATATTTGGGGATATGATGATTTACAATGCCGCTTAATCTTCCGGTAGGAATTCCACCAACTCTTTCCAAAACCGGAGAACCGCTTAAGAAGATCAGTTTCCCATCTGCAAATTTTGTATTGCCAGTTTCGGACATGTAACACAACAAAGCATTACGTGCAGTGTTGATATGGTTTGGAATGGAATCTTTGGTAATTGGAATATACTTTACCCCGCTTGTTGTTCCACTTGTTTTAGAAAGATATAAAGGTTGCCCTTTCCATAAAACATTATGCGTGCCTTGTTTTATTTTTTCGATATAGGGTTTAAAAGCTTCATAATCTCTGATGGGTACATGTTTTACAAAATCATCATGGGTTTTGATAGCAGCAAAGTCATGATCTTTTCCAAAATCTGTTTTTGCAGCAACTTTTAGCAACTGATTAAAAATCGCTTGCTGATCTGCTTCCGCTGTTTCCATCCCCTTCTTAATCAGCTTATGTATGTATCCGGCAAAAGGTTTTGCCAATATCGATTTTATCTTCATTACACTTAATCAATCTTTAAGTAACAAATTTAAGTTGTTTTTGCATTTTAAAATGCAAAGATTTATAAACGGAAAGCTACTTACAATCACATTTCCAATCTGTATCAAGGTCAATTACTGTTACCACCACCAATGCATCGTCGCCTTTTGGTGCAAATACAATCCTAACATGTTGCTTATCGTGGGTATAACCTTCAACTGGATAGGTCATCCCCCTTTTGTCTGATTGTATTTTTTTATGATTTATTTGTCCGATTTTTAGTATTTCCCTAACTTCTGATTCATCTATCTTACGACAATCCATCCTGCATTTGGCGTGTTTGCTGAAAATGATATTGTTGGCGCTTCGGTTAAAACCATCAAGCTCTTCAACCTTTTCATCTGCGGGTAAAACAGCCGGAACGGTAATTCTGTCTTCTGTTTGCTCAATTTTAGGCTTTTGTGCTGTTTCGCCACGTTGGTTATTCTTTACATAGTAAAGTAATAAGGCGGCTACAATAAGTGCAATAAATGGCAGGTATTTTTTTAGCATGTTGCAAGTTACGTAATGAATAGAACACGGACGGCACGGGCTGAACTGATATTTACTGATAAATCTGCGTTAATCAGCTCAATCAGCCCCATCTGCGTTCTATCCATCCTATTTCGTTAAATTTGCACCCAATGAACAAAACAGTAGCATTACATACATTAGGCTGTAAACTAAATTTCTCCGAAACATCTTCCATAGGAAGGTTATTGGAAAACGACGGCTTCGAGAAAAGAAATTTTGACGAAGTGGCCGATGTATATGTAATTAATACCTGTTCGGTTACTGATAATGCGGATAAGGAATGTAGAATGCTGGTTCGCCGTATTCAACGTAAAGCGCCGGAAGCTTTGGTGGTTATTACTGGTTGTTATGCACAGCTGAAACCAAAAGAAATTTCAGAAATTCCGGGTGTTGATTTGGTTTTAGGTGCTGCAGAAAAATTTAACATCACACAACACTTAAAAGAAATCACAAAAGGCGATAGTGCTAAAATCTGCAGTTGCGATATTGAAGACGTAAATGAATTCACTGCGTCTCATTCAATTAACGATCGCACCAGAATATTTTTAAAAGTGCAGGATGGGTGTGATTATACTTGTTCATTCTGCACAATCCCAATGGCAAGAGGCAAAAGCAGAAGCGACAGTATTAACAATGTAATTGCTAATGTGGAAGCCATTGCTGCACAAGGTGCGAAGGAAATTGTATTAACAGGAATTAACTTAGGCGATTTTGGTAAAGGCTTTACCGGCGGCAAAAAGAATGAAGAAAATTTCTTTGATCTAATAAAAGAGTTAGATGAAGTTGACGGCATTGAGCGTTACCGCATCTCTTCTATCGAACCAAACTTACTAACCAATGAAATCATCGAGTTTGTAAGCAACAGCAAAAAATTCATGCCGCATTTTCATATTCCTTTACAAAGCGGCAGCGATAAGATACTAGGATTGATGCGACGCCGTTATAAAAGAGATTTATATACCGAAAGAGTTGGCTTGATAAAAACCATGATGCCACATTGCTGCGTAGGTGTAGATATAATCGTTGGTTTTCCGGGAGAGACGGAAGAAGACTTTATGGAAACTTTCAATTTTCTTCATCAACTGGATATATCTTATCTGCATGTATTTACTTATTCTGAAAGGACAAATACGCTGGCAGCGGATATGAAACCAGTGGTTCCCATAAACATAAGGAACGAACGAAACAAAAAATTAAGAAACCTCAGTTACCAGAAAATGCAGTATTTCACAAACCTGCATATTGGCGAAACCAGAAAGGTTTTATTTGAAGGACAAAACAAAAACGGTATGATGGAAGGCTATACCGATAATTATATAAAAATTACAGCCCCGTTTAATGAAGCATGGGAAAACAATATTTTAGAATGGAAAATATAAACGACGAACAGTTAACCAAATACCAAGTTACGGTACACTTCGACATGGATGAAGAATTTATGACTTTTGTACCACCACACCGGGTTTACATCAACAGCCTTATTGAAAAAAACGTACTTGATTATTATACCGTAAGTATGGAAAGCCAGAAAAGCTGGATGGTTTTTAATGCTGCAAGCAAACTTGAAGTAGAAGAATATCTAAGTAAATCGCCGCTATACCGATATTGGACAATAGAAATTGATGAATTATTTGTGTATGATGGGCAATCTTACAGGCTGCCGGCGGTGCAGTTGAATTAATTTTTGAAAATATTTTGTAGAAAAGTTTTAACCCTTATCTTTGCCATCCGAAATTAAAAAGGGAGCATAGCTCAGTTGGTTTAGAGCATCTGCCTTACAAGCAGAGGGTCCGCGGTTCGAACCCGTGTGCTCCCACAGAATACAGCAGGTTTCAAGAAATTGGAGCCTTTTTTTATTTTTAGAATGTCTGAGTAACTTTATTCTCAATGAAGTTCTATGTTTACATACTATTTTCTCCCTCTCGTAATACATATTATATAGGTTTTACAGGAGATTCTCTTATTGAAAGAATTCGAAAACACAATTCCAACCACAAAGGATTTACTGGGAATAATGGAGATTGGCGACTAGTTTATCAAGAAGATTTTCGCTATAAACCGGAAGCTATGAAAAGAGAAAAGCAAATCAAAAACTGGAAAAGCAGGAAACTTATTGAGAAGCTCATTGATTTAGAGCATCCCGATTTATAATCGGGAGGGTCCGCGGTTCGAACCCGTGTGCTCCCACAAAAAAAGGTTCACATTATGTGAGCCTTTTTCTATTTAGACAGCTGTTTTCTTCTTTATTGACAAAATTCAACCTATTTTTGTCTCACTACTATGTCAATTTATTCAAATACAAAATTTCAAGAAGACACAGATACAATCACTGTAACTGATTCTTATTGCAGCCTTATTGTTTGGAACGATGAGGTGAACAGCTTCGATTGGGTAATAGAAACTTTAATTGAGATCTGCGGTCATTCTACCGAACAGGCCGAGCAATGCGCCATAATTATCGACTCCAAAGGTAAATATGCCGTAAAACAAGGCAGCTATGATATCTTAAAACCGCAATGCGATGCGATAACCGAAAGGGGCATAAATGCAACGGTTGAAGTAATGGCCAATTAATTCCCATGTATCTCCTAAATAAAGAATTGCATTTTCCGCCTGTGGAAATGGCTGATGAAGATGGCTTATTGGCAATTGGTGGCGATTTAAGTACTGAACGTCTTCTGCTTGCTTACCGCAGCGGCATATTCCCATGGTATAACGAAGATGAACCCATTTGCTGGTGGAGCCCCAATCCACGGTTCGTTTTATATCCCGAAGGAATTAAAATCAGCAGCAGTATGAGAACCGTTTTACAAAACGGTAAATACCGGTTTACAACAAACCGTGCTTTTACGCAGGTAATTGAAAATTGTAAAACTGCTACCCGCAAGGATCAGGATGGTACCTGGATATCTCCTGCCATGAAAAAAGCCTATACTATTTTACATGAGCTGGGCTATGCACATAGTGCCGAAGCCTGGCAGGATGGTAAACTGATTGGAGGTTTGTATGGTATCAGGCTCGGTAACATCTTTTTTGGAGAAAGTATGTTTAGTCATCAAAGTAATGCCAGCAAATTTGCCTTTATCAACTATGTACAGCTATTAGTAAAAGAAAATGTGCAATTGATAGACTGCCAGTTGCATACCGATCATTTGGAAAGCCTGGGTGCCAGGATGATTTCCCGGGAATTATTCACCCAGATTCTTGCCGCAAATACGGGACAATAATTCCTTATTTTTGCCTATATTTTAAAACCAGAGCTATGCTATTTGAACTTTCAGAAGAACAATTAATGATTAAACAGGCTGCAAAAGATTTTGCAGTAAATGAATGCCTCCCCGGTGTTATTGAAAGAGACGAATTACAGCGTTTTCCCAAAGAGCAGATTGAAAAATTAGCCGACCTCGGTTTTATGGGCATGATGGTAAAGCCGGAATACGGTGGCAGCGGCATGGACACGGTGAGTTATGTTTTGGCAATGGAAGAGATCAGTAAGATTGATGCAAGTGTAAGTGTTTGTATAAGCGTAAACAACAGTCTGGTTTGTTATGGTTTGCAGGAATACGCAACCGAAGAACAGAAACAAAAATATTTAAAGCCGCTTGCCCAAGGTAAAAAAGATAACGAATTGTATATTGGCGCTTTTTTATTAAGTGAGCCGGAAGCAGGTAGTGACGCCACTTCACAGAGAACAACTGCCGAAGACAAGGGCGATTATTATTTACTCAACGGCACCAAAAACTGGATAACCAATGGCAACAGTGCCAGCGTGTATCTGGTTATTGCACAAACCGATGCCAGTAAAGGAAGCCGCGGTATCAACGCTTTTATTGTAGAAAAAAAATGGGAAGGTGTTGAAGTTGGTGCCAAAGAAAACAAATTAGGAATCAGGGGAAGTGATACACACAGCATATTATTTACC
>JBBKXU010000151.1:0-9092 GCA_037969645.1 Ferruginibacter sp.
ATATAGTACACTTAATCTATAATATTTTTATACTCAAACATATTTTTTATATTCTTCCCAAGTAAGGACAATAATCATTTCAAAACCTGAGATTCGTCAGTTTTAGTACAACAACCATGTATTTCTGCCTTTTTTGCATTCATTTCCGGACTTACATACGGTATGCCAAGTCCCATTCCTCTTAAAATGAGGAGGCAAGCCATTAGCGCCATCATATAAGGATAAGCCCTGCGAATTTTTTGCCGCAGTTGTATCCCCACGTAATTGCCAAAAAATGCAACGCTCCACATAATAGGTAAAGTGCCCAAACCAAAAGCTGCCATAAACAATATGCTGCTGCTCACATCGCCGGTTGCAATGGCACCAGCTACGGCCATATACACCATGCCACAGGGTAATAAACCGTTTAATAAACCAATTACAAAAAGAGATGAATTATTCTTTTTAGTAAACAGCCGTCCTAACTTTGATCTAAGCTTAGTAAAAAATCTATTTGTATATTTTGATGCAGTATGTTGCATCTTGTATTTTTTGGGCAAGATGATAAACAACAGTATCAAAGCACCGGCAATAATTGATAACCACTGCTGAAAACCAAATAACGACGCCGTTTGACCAATCAATCCAAATATCAACCCAAAAGCAGAATAAGTAACAATGCGACCGGCATTATAAATAAAAGCCCCGCCAAGTTTTGCTACAAAACTGTTATTGCTTAATGGCAACGACAATGCCAGCGGCCCACACATTCCAACGCAGTGAAAGCTACCCACAATACCAATCATAAAAGCCACAAAAAATAATTCTAACACTATATAAATATTTTCTTTTCAAAATAGTAGCTCACTCCCCCATCCTGCCAGGTTAATTGTAATTGATACAACCCGCTTTTTACAGCTGGAATTTTCATCTTTAATAACTCATCCTGCAGAGAAAAGGATTGCTTTATATCTTTATTCTCATCTGAAGGGCAATACAGCACAGCTTCTCCGGTAATCTTTCTTCCCTCAAAATCCTTCGGAAATTCAATAACAACTTCATCAGCCTTTATCTCATACTTAACTTCTGCCGATAAGGCAGACACCCTTTTCATTTCATCAATTTTATCCTGGTACTTTAATTCTTTGGCATAGTAATCAGTGGTTACCAAATCGGTTTTTTGCATAGATGATTTAAAAACCATAAACACAATACCTGCCACAAAAACAAGATATACGATCAGTATTTTAGTTCCCCAGTTCATAATTTTAAATTTTAGTTATACACTTCCGGCCCAATAAACTTGGCCGTAATTGTTTTAATTTTTTTGTCTCCATCGTACATCCCAATCTCTACTTCGGTCTTCCAGTTTGTAATGTTTTCTTTTTTAAGCTTTACGAAAAACTGCAAATGAGAATAATCTTCTTTTTTAACCGTCAATTCCCCGCTTCCTACTAATACAATTTCGCCGGGCAGATTTTCGAGTTTTAACGTAAAGTCAATGTCCTTATGGGTTTTATTAACCAATTTTAAATTGTAGAGATTACTCAAACGTCCATCAGCCAGTTTGGTATAAGTCATGCCGGCTGTACGCATTAGGGTAACATCAAGATCGGTTCTGCTAGCCAGTAAAAAAGCAAGTAGTGCAAGCAACAGCATCAATACTGCTGAATATGCTTTTATACGTCTGTTCAATTTTAATTTAACCCCGCTGGTTATACTGTTCTCCGATGCATAGCGAATCAGTCCAACCGGCCTATCAACCTTGATCATGATATCATCGCAGGCATCAATACAAGCTGTACAGTTAACGCATTCAAGCTGTGTACCGTTTCTTATATCAATGCCAGTAGGACAAACCCGCACGCAGGCAAAACAGTCAATACAATCGCCTTGTTTTGTGTATTGGGCAAACTTCTCCTCAATACTTTTACAAGCGCCTTCTTCTTTGCAATCTGTGCATTTACAATCATGGTCATCCTTCTTTTTAAGCTTTCCCCTTGGCTCTCCGCGTTTGTGATCGTATGCTACTACAATCGAATTCTTGTCAAGCAAAACACCCTGTAATCTCCCGTAAGGGCAAACCACAATACATACCTGCTCCCTAAACCACCAATACACAAAAAAGAAAACCGTAGTAAATATCATTAGAGAGATAAGGGTACCAACATGTGCTCCGGGGTTTTCAATATAGCCAATCAACTGATCCATGCCGATGATATAGGCCAGGAAGAAATTAGCTATTAAAAATGAAATACCGTAAAACGCTATAAACTTTAGGGTTCTTTTTTTGATCTTCTCCCCATTCCAGGGCATCGCCCTTAATTGCTTTTGCTTAACCGAATCTCCATCAATCCAGTATTCAATTTTACGAAAGACCATTTCCATAAAAATGGTTTGCGGGCATGCCCAGCCACAAAACACCCGGCCAAATACCACGGTAAATAAAATAATAAAAACCATGAACG
This sequence comes from Ferruginibacter sp., assembly GCA_037969645.1. Lineage (GTDB taxonomy): Bacteria > Bacteroidota > Bacteroidia > Chitinophagales > Chitinophagaceae > Ferruginibacter. The sequence goes on from JBBKXU010000151.1 coordinate 2,448, forward strand.
TGAGAAACCCGATAGCAAAAATGAAAAAATCCTGCGGCCAGAAAACCATGCCGAAAAAAATAAACTTACGTTCCAGGATATTGAATAAAAAAAGCGGCCCGCCATTAACCTTAATAAATGGCAACGCAAAAAATACAACCAAATAACCAATACTGAACCAGGTTCTTAAATTATATAATCTGCCCTTCGGCTTTTTAGGATTAATAAAATTCCGCTTGCCCTCACTGCTGATGGTAGCAACCGAATCCCGAAAAGATTCATCATGATATATGTCGGTAGTTTCTGTCATCCTTTATTTGTTAGTAGCTGCCGAATCCGGCTTTGCAACTGTTGCCGAGTCGGGTTTTACTGCTGAAGCTGAATCAGCAGTAGCCGGGCCCTCTACATAAAACACACCCTGCTGCTCCTTTGCCACGGCAGGTTTGGTGCCAACAAGTGATTTAATATAACTGGCAATAAAACTTATCTCTTTTGGTGTAAATGAACCACTCCACGATTGCATCCCCTTATCGGGGTAACCATTCTTGATCGTGAGATAAATATCATTTAGCGAACCTTTATGCAGCCAGTAGTCATCTGTCAGGTTTGGGCCAACACTTCCTCCCCCATCTTTTAAATGACAGGCAACACAATTGGCTTCAAACAATCGCTTCCCGGCACCGATGCCATCAGCATCAGCCATAGGTATATTTTCTTCGTCAATCTTGTCCTTATTATTGGCATCAAATACTTCTTTTTTTATTCTTGCCTGTTCCATTTCGGCATTATACTCTTCGGTTGGGTTTAACCCGGTACCAAACACATGAAAATTCAACAGATAAATGAATGCAATACCAATGGTGATGTAAAAACCATATTTCCACCAGGGTGGTAAGGAGTTATCCAGTTCTTTAATGCCATCGTAATCATGATCTAATAAAATGTCAGCTTCTTGTTCAACTGCAACCGCTTTAGTGAATAATTTCTTATCCATCTTCTCCCACCAAATTGCCAGCTTTGAAAAGTCCAACTCTTGCTTATTCTGCTCTGGCAATAGTTCGCCGTACATTCTGCGGATTGAAAAAGCCAAAAATAATATCACCACCAACTCTATGCCTATCACCGTTAAAAATGAATAATAGGCAGCTGCAGTTAAACCCCCGTAATTGAGAGCAGCTTCTGCAACCATTGTTGCTGCTGCATCCTGTGCAATCGAAACCTGAGACAATAATGAGAATCCAACAAGCAAAACAATGTTTAAAATCTTGTTTGAACTTTTACTTTTATCTACCAGTTGTTTGCCCAATGCAGTTAACACCTGCCCCATGCCCCAGATAACAAAAGCCAATACCACAATTAAGATTATCAGCAATATGGCGAGTTGATTATAACCCAATTCGGCAGGCTTTGTAGCAGCTGGGTTAGTTTGGGCCATCGAAATTATCGTGGCGAAAACTGCTGGCAACGTTAAGACCATTTTATTTTTTATAGATTTAACAAATAACATACTATACATTTTATAAGTTTGTGTTAGTTGATTCTTCATTATCGAAAGGCAGGTTTGCTAATTCCTCCACCCTTTCTTTTTTCATCTTTTTTACCAATACCATCAGCACCACAAAAAAGACAAAGAATATAAGCAGCGATATCATGGGATAGATATTGACATGGCTGATTGTTTCGGCGTATTGCTTTATAAATTTGAACATAGTTTTATTTATTAAATGTTGGTGTTTCGCTTTTACTAATATCTTTTCCTAAACGCTGCATATAAGCAATCAATGCTATTATTTCCCGGTTAGCCGGTACTTCTATTCCTTCAATCTTTAAATTGATTCGGATGCCGTTCGCCTGCCTCATCAAATCACTATTGGCAAATTTTTCATACCCTTTTTCATAAGGCACTCCCAGCGAACGCATGGCATTTATTTTTGCAGCCGTACTGGCCGTATCAATTTCTTGCTCAATTAAGAATGGATAAGATGGCATGATTGATCCTTCACTCATGGATGATGGTTCTCTGAAATGTCGAAAATGCCAGCCATCCGATTTTTTAAGATTACCAACTCCCTCCCTCGCCAAATCAGGACCTGTACGTTTACTGCCCCACTGGAATGGCTTGTCGTAAACAAACTCACCGGCTTTTGAATATTCGCCGTAGCGTTCGGTTTCACTTCTAAACGGACGAATCATTTGAGAGTGACAGGTATAACAGCCTTCTCTCACATACATATCCCTGCCTTGCAATTCAAGCGGCGTATAAGGTGTAACGCTACTGATTGTTGGCACATTTGATTTGATCATGAATGTGGGAATAATCTCAATTGCACCACCAATCAAAATCACCACTAAACTCAATACCATTAACTGAACCGGTTTGCGTTCAATTACACGATGCCAGTGCTCGCCTTTATGTTTTACATATTCCTTGGCTAACGGTGCCGCTTCGGCTTCTTCGTTGGCAACCAGTTTACCTTGCTTAACGGTTTTATAAATATTATAGAACATGATGAACACACCTGTCAGATACAGGGTTCCTCCCAAGGAACGCATAGCGTAAAATGGTTTCATGTAGGTAACAGTCTCTAAGAAAGTATATTTTAACTGTCCTGCTTCGGTAAATTCCTTCCACATTAAACTCTGCTGTATGCCCGCCCAATACATAGGTATGGCATAAAACAAAATACCAAGTGTAGCCAGCCAAAAATGATTACTGGCTAATTTTTTGGAGTACAATTCAGTTTTAAAAATGCGTGGAATAAGCCAGTAGATAACACCAAAAGTGAGCATACCGTTCCAGCCCAAAGCACCAACGTGCACATGTGCTACAATCCAGTCGGTATAATGTGCAATGGCACTTACACTTTTCAGCGACAGCATGGGGCCCTCAAAAGTAGCCATACCATAAGCGGTTACGGCTACCACCATAAATTTTAGAATAACATCGTCTCTTACCCTGTCCCAGGCGCCACGTAAAGTCAGCAGGCCGTTGATCATACCTCCCCAGCTTGGGAATATCAGCATAACAGAAAAAACAATACCCAATGATTGTGCCCAGTTAGGTAAAGCAGTATATAACAAATGGTGAGGCCCTGCCCAGATGTATAAAAATATCAATGACCAGAAATGTATAATAGAAAGTCTGTAGGAATATACAGGGCGGTTGGCCGCTTTTGGCAGGAAGTAATACATCAGTCCCAGGTATGGCGTAGTTAAAAAGAAAGCAACAGCATTATGGCCATACCACCATTGCCCCAGCGCATCCTGCACACCCGAATACCAACTGTAACTTTCGAGCCAGCTGTAGGGCAACTGCCCCGAACGAACGATATGTAAAACAGCTACGGTTACAAATGTGGCGATGTAAAACCAGATGGCCACATACAAATGTTTCTCTCTTCTTTTAATGATGGTGCCAAACATGTTCCAGCCGAAAATTACCCAGATGATGGTGATGGCCACATCAATTGGCCAGATTAATTCAGCATACTCAGCTCCCTGTGTTAAACCGAGGGGTAAAGTAATGGCAGCGGCAACAATAATGAGTTGCCAGCCCCAGAAATGAATGTTGCTTAGTTTATCGCTAAACATGCGGGCTTTACACAAGCGTTGCAGCGAATAGTAAACACCCATAAATATACCATTGCCCACAAAGGCAAAAATTACCGCGTTGGTATGCAACGGGCGCAAACGACCAAAGGAACCGTACTGCGTAATATTCATTTGTGGAAATACCAGTTGCAACGCTGCCCATAGGCCAACCAGCATACCAACGCCGCCCCAGATGATGGTGGCGAACGTAAAGTTCTTTACTATCCGGTTGTCGTAATAAAATTTCTCTACCTGCATGTGTTTATTTAGTTTTGGTTATAGTTTTTGGAGTTGAAGAAGTGGACGTTTTTTCGCTTTTAGTATCATCAAACAGCATGCGGATGGATGGCGTGTAATCGTCGTCGTACTGACCTTTGTTAACGCTCCATAAAAAAGCGGCGAGGAAACCGCCTGCTACCAAAATACTGATGCCAATCAATACGAATAATGCACTCAAAATGGGTTATTTTTAATGATGTACAAAAGTAAAAGCAGGATGTATTTTCGAGGCTGATGACTATCAAAGTGAAATATGATTTTAATCAGTCGGTGTTTCAAAGTCCCTGTTTACGAGCTACGAATGAAGAGTACAAACTGACAAAAAGCACAATACTAATGCTGCTTGCCGGCATTAGAATGGCAGCAACCATAGGAGAAAGCAATCCTTGCACGGCAAAGGACAAACCAACAATATTGTACAGGATAGAAAGTATAAAACTAGCCAGCACAATCTTTTTACCTGCCCTAGCATAATTGATAAACTTATCCAGCAGCGAAACCTTAGTGCCATCCAGTATGGCATCACTGGCCGGAGAGAACTGTGCTGAGTTTTCGCTGACGGCAAAACCAACCTGGCTCTGCATTAAAGCACCAGCGTCGTTTAATCCGTCGCCAAGCATTAAAACCTGCTTGCCATTTTGCTGCAGGCTTTTAATAAAATCGAGCTTTTGTTGTGGAGATTGATTAAAGCGGAGCTCTGTATTGTTACCGAATATTTTTGTAAGGTTTGCACTTTCTAAATCATTATCACCCGAAAGCACAAACAAATTATTTTTATGTTTCTGCAAAGTGCTAAGCATGTCAGCAATCCCCTGCCTGTATTGATTTTTTACGCAAAATTTACCTACATGCAGATGATCGAGCATCACATGAATCGATGTGCCTGTGTCGTGTGAAGTAATTAAATTATCGGCCTCAATAAAACTAGCAGAACCCATCCTGACCGGAATATCCTGTACCACAGCTTCAAGACCTTTGCCTGTGTATTCTTTAAACCGGTTGATGGTTAATAACTGCTCCGGTACCTCATTAATAGATGAAGCGATTATCTTGCTCAGCGGATGCGATGATTGTTTGGTTACCGTTTTAATGATGGCCAGTTCTTTTTGCGACATGGGTAATCCTTCATAATTAATAACAGCCCCATTGGTTTGGGTAATGGTTCCGGTTTTATCAAATACAATCGTATCAATCTTTGCCAGCGACTCAATTACATTAGCATTTTTAAGGTAAAGCTTATTACGCCCAAAAATGCGAAGCATATTGCCATAAGTGAATGTGGCCGAAAGCAGTAAGGAGCAAGGACAGGCAACAATCAACACCGCGGTAACTGTAGGTAATATTTTTGAAGTGTCGAAAACCGACCAGAATAACAATGTGGCTATGGCTATCGAAAACAGAACAATAGTAAAATATTTGCTCCATGGATGAATGAATGACTTCTCTTCATTCTTCTTGTTGGTGAATATGTCGTTATTCCAAAGCTGGGTAATATAGCTTTGAGACGGCTCTTTGATAATCTCCAGTTCTATGGCGCTGCTAACCTGCTTTCCTCCTGCATAAATCAGCTCACCTTTTCTTTTTTCAACGGCCGCATTTTCGCCGCTTACAAAACTATAATCAATATTGGCTTCCCATTTCATCAATACCGCATCTGCCGGTATCATCTCTTCGTTGCGGATGATAATGCGATTTGATTTTTGCAATTGTGTAACCGGAATATTTTTTTCAATGCCATTTTCAATTACCGTAACGCCCAACGGAAAATAAGAACGGTAATCCCTGTCGAAGGAAAAAGAATCATAGGTTTTGTTCTGAAACCAGCGCCCAATCAGCATAAAGAAAACGATACCGGAACCGGAATCAAGGTATCCTGACCCGGTGCCGCCAATAATTTCGTAATAACTTCTGGCAAAAGTTACAATGATGGCAAGGGCGATAGGCGCATCTATATTCAAAAACTTTTGCCGCAAACCCTTCCATGCAGAAGTAAAAATATCGGCCGAGCTGAAAAACAAAACAGGTAACGATAAACCAAAAATTATCCAGCTGAATGTTTCCTTTAATCCGGCTTCCTCAATATTACCCGATGAAAAGTATTCGGGAAAACTCAGCATCATAATATTGGAAAAACAAAACCCCGCCACACCAATCTTATATATCTGCCGCCTGTTAAAGGTTGACTTCTTTTTTGTAACCGTATCTTTTAAACTGATATAGGGCTCGTAACCGATAAAAGCCAGTAATTCCACTACTTTACGCAAGCTGGTTTCCTGCGGATTAAAGATGATAAATATTTCTTTTTGCTGAAAGTTAACCTGCGATTGCTTTACCCCAGGTTCAATACGGTGCAGGTTTTCCAGTAAATAAATACAGGAAGAACAATGCATCTGTGGAATAGAAAAACTTACATTGATTTGCTCATCACTTTGAAACTGAATTAATTTTTGAATAGTGGGTTCATCTTCCAGATATGCAAAACGCTCGGAGAGAAACTTACCTTTGGCTTTCAGTCCGGGTGTTTTATCAAGATCATAATAATTACAGAGATTATTTTCGTTGAGTAATAAATACACCTGCTTGCAACCTGAGCAGCAAAAATGATTTTCCTCAACCACAATGCTGTCGTCATCGCAAACATCGCCGCAATGATAACAATTTATTGATATGGCTTTGGAGTGAGTTATGAGTTAGGAGTTATAAGTTACAAGTGGCAAGTTGTAAAAAGCCGCCGCATAGGAATATGCAGCGGGGTAAATTAAACAGAAACTACTGAACACTTTTAGTAGAACAGGT
>JBBKXU010000152.1:0-3940 GCA_037969645.1 Ferruginibacter sp.
ATGCTGTGTTATTCTCAAAGCAGTCGAGATTATAAACAGTAGTTTCTGAAATATTCTTTAACGCTGTCTCTGTCAAAAAACCTTGATGACTGGTTATGAGAACATTACGAAAAGTCATCAGTCGGGAGATGGTATCATCCAGAAGAATATCATCTGAATGATCTTCAAAAAAAAGCCCTTCTTCTTCTTCATAAACATCCATGCCCAAATAACCAATATGCCCAGTTTTTAGGGCATTCACCACATCATTTGTGTTAACAAGGGCCCCTCTGCTGGTATTGATCAACATTACCCCTGGTTTCATACATTCAATACTTGCTTTATTAACCAAATACTTGGTATGCTCATTTAATGGAACATGCAAGGTGATGATGTCTGACTGTTGGCATAGCGACTGAAAATCAGTGTATTCAACCTGATATTTTTGTTTTATTTCTTCGTTTTCTTGCTTATCATAGGCCAATAAACGGCAGCCAAAACCATACAAAATGCGGGCAACTACAGCACCTATTTTGCCAGTACCAATAATACCCACAGTTTTACCATTCATGTCAAAACCGGTTAATCCATCCAACGAAAAGTTTTGTTCCATTACCCGATTGTTAGCCCGAATCAATTTTCGGTTTAAGGCCAACATTAACGCAACGGCGTGTTCGGCAACTGCAAATGGCGAATAAGCGGGCACTCTGGCAACTCTGATGCCCAGTTGTTTGGCTTTATTTAAATCAATATTATTGAACCCGGCAGAACGGAGGGCAACATAACGCACTCCTTGTTGTTTCAATATTTCCAGAACCGGAGCTGATGCATCATCACTTACAAATAAGCTAACCGCTTCCAAACCTCCACTCAGAATGGCTGTTTTTGAAGAAAGTTTAACATTTAGAAAATGCAATTCATGACGCCCCGCGTTGGCTGCTTCCAAATAGGGAATTTCAAATTTGTGTGAACTATATACGGCTGTTTTCATATTTTTATTTTTGTCTTAAGATTTTTTCTCGGCTTCATTTATATTGTTTATTCCGGCCATCAAAGCATCGGGATTGAATGAAATACTATCTATTCCACACTCAACCAGAAAACGAGCATATTCCGGGTAGTCGCTAGGAGCCTGACCACACAAGCCTATTTTTACTCCTGCTGCTTTTGCCTTTTTAATTGACATTCGGATAAGCTCCATAACCGCAGGGTCGAACGGAGAGAATATTTCGCTTAACAATTCCGAATCCCGGTCTGCACCAAGTGCCAATTGGGTAAGGTCATTTGACCCAATCGAAAAACCATCGAAGTGTTTTGCAAATTCCGTGGCCAGTAAAGCATTACTTGGAATTTCAACCATCATGTACAATTCTAAACCATTTGTGCCTCTAACCAACCCGTTTGCTTTCATGATTTCTATTACCGTAGTAGCTTCTTTCACTGTTCGTACAAAAGGAAGCATTAGTTTCACATTGGTAAAACCCATCTCGTCTCGCACCATTTTCATACTCCGGCACTCCATTTCAAAAGCATCTTTATACAGTGGATGGTAATATCTTGAGGCACCCCTGAAGCCAATCATAGGGTTTTCTTCTGAAGGCTCAAATGTATTTCCACCCATCAGGTTGGCATATTCATTTGATTTAAAATCGCTCATTCTTACAATGACATCTTTCGGGTAAAAAGAAGCTGCTATGGTAGCCGTTGCCTCAGCCAGCTTATGAATAAAATAATCTTTCTTATCTGGGTAATGATGTGTAAGTTCTTCAATATTCTTTTTTACACCAGCATCAGTCAACTTATCAAAGTGATATAAAGCCATGGGGTGAATTTGAATAACATTATTGATGATAAATTCCATCCGCATTAATCCCACTCCATTGTTTGGCAACATAGAATATCTGAAGGCGGTATCGGGATGGGCCAGAATAAGCATAACTTTTGTATCAGGCATTTTTATTTTGCTGATATCAATCTCACTTTCGTCCCAACTTCCTTTTCCTTCGTACACATAACCGGTATCGCCTTCGGCTGTAGAGATTGTCACCAACTGTCCGTCTTGAATAACTTTGGTGGCATTAACAGTGCCTACAATAGCCATTGCACCCACCTCACGAGCCACAATAGCCGCATGAGAAGTTCTACCGCCTTGGTCGGTGATGATGGCTGCTGCTTTTTTCAGAATCGGGTCCCAATCAGGGTCTGTTCGTCCGGTAACTAAAATTTCGCCTTTGTTTAGCTTATCAATTTCTTTGGGTGAGCTTAGCAACCGGGCAATTCCTGTTGAAATTCTATTGCCCAAGCCAATTCCGCTGCATATTAATTCCCCTTTTTCTTTTATGTGATATTCTTTAAAAATATTGGTCTCCTTTTTCTGGCTGTGCACCGTTTCTGGTCTGGCTTGCACGATAAACATTTTATTGCTGAAACCATCTTTGGCCCATTCGATATCCATGTGCCGCTTGTAATGTGTTTCAATAACAATAGCCCATTGAGCCAACTGTACAACCTCGTCGTCAGTTAATGAATATTGTTGCTGTAATTTTTTATCAGTATCCAGGTTAACAATAGCATCTTCGGGTTTTAAAATTTCATCCATGGCCTTTTCGGCATACACCATAGTTTTCTCCTTACTACCCAGCTTTCTTGAAATAATAGGTTGCTTTACTTTTCCGATAAAGGATTTATAAACTAAAAACTCATCAGTATTTACAGTTCCCTGCACCACATTTTCGCCCAGTCCCCAGGCACCTGAAATAAGCACAACTTTGTTGAAACCGGTATCGGGGTCTATTGTGAAAATTACACCTGAACTCGCTTTATCAGACCGGACCATGAGTTGAATCCCTACAGACAATGCGACTTTCATGTGATCAAAACCATTATCATTCCGATATTTTATCGCCCGGTCGGTAAATAGTGAAGCATAGCAACGGTGGCAGGCTTTTATTAAATTATCTATGCCTTTTACATTCAGATATGTTTCTTGCTGTCCCGCAAAGCTGGCATTGGGTAAATCTTCGGCGGTGGCACTACTGCGGGCTGCAAATGTAACCTCTTTGCCATACTTATTTATCAAAAACTCATAGCCATCCTTAATTTTTTCAGTGAGTGCATCCGGCAGTTGTTCGCTCATAATAATCTCCCGGCATTCAGTTCCAACCTCACTTAGGTTAGAAAAACTAGTCGTGTTTAGCGATGCGAGTGTTTTTGCTAATTTACCTTTTAAGTCATGGTGTTCGAGGAAAGTCCAATAGGCTTCGGCCGTTAGGGCAAATCCATCTGGCACGGCGATGCCTTTATCCGATAGGTTTTGAAACATTTCGCCAAGTGAAGCATTTTTGCCACCTACCTTGGGTAAATCACTCAATGTAATGTCTTTGAAATATCTGATTAGTTTTTCCATAAATTCTTTTTCTTGTTTAGTAAATCAATAATTTATTATTTTCAACAACTCGCCTCATTTTATTGAATGTGTCAGGTCACTTTTTCAATGAGCCGAACCTTTCAATTTTCATTGATTAAGCAATTGTTATTTTATCGTCGAGGTAAACGCTGTGTACGGCATTTAGCAATTCAACGCCTTCCTTTAACGGTCTTTGAAATGCCTTTCTTCCCATGATTAAACCCGAACCTCCGGCCCGTTTATTTATGACAGCGGTGGTGACAGCGTCGTGCAAATCTGATTCTCCTGAACTTCCACCTGAATTAATTAAGCCGATCTTACCCATGAAACAGTTGGCCACTTGTAGCCGACAAAGGTCTATCGGATGTTCTGTAGTTAGCGATTCATACATGGCATCGTTGTATTTGCCAAACTTGATATCTTTAAATCCGTAATTATTAACTGGTAATTTCTGTTTAATAATATCTGCCAGAATGGTAACGCCGAGGTGATTGGCCTGCCCGGTTAAATCTGCCGACGCACTGTAATCCATTGCAGCCGTTCTAAAGGAATCAT
>JBBKXU010000153.1:0-3249 GCA_037969645.1 Ferruginibacter sp.
TAATAATATTGTGACCGTTTGAATTTGAGATACTAAGCTATGCCTTAACACGCTATATTGTGTTACATGATATCATGAATGAGTTACATCATTCACACATCAGCTATTTGAATATTAAATATTCCGAAACCCACTTTTTTAATTTTTCTCACTGGCGCAAGTGTTCCCTTATACAATGATTATCGTTTATCGAATTGATGATGGGACCACTTGTGACTCTTAATAAACCCGGATTGTATCCGGTAGTTGAAATACAAATGTTGAAAATTAAGTAGCAAATGTTCGGTTATTAATAAAATGCCCGGCTGCGATTATGTTTTCGTTCCATAACCCTGCCTACCGGCAGGCAGGTCTGGTTGCAAACCGGCAGAACTGAAGAGGCATCAAGTGATCCCGTAATCTTTACGTTTTTAATTTAAGCATTTGGGATGGGAACACTTGCGCCAGTTGGGGGCCAATTGTACACAGTATACCAACAATATACCCTCTGTTGGGTATTCAATTCAATTGATAAAACTACATCTTTACATAAATCTCGTTACATCGATTATTGGTAACCGCTCACTTGTATTTTTGTCTCGGTTCCATTGCTTCTTAAAACAATTAGGAAAGTGCCAAAATTGAATTGTAATAAAGGTCATCCTGCATATTTATGCAATAAAAATAATTCGTCACATATTAAATTCAGAACAATGAAAAAGTTAACTACGCTACTCATTCTTGGAATGCTTTGCTTTTCGGCAAAGGCACAACCACTTGCAAATGCCAAAGACCAGGCTGCTGCCATAGAGATTTTTGTAGGTGGAACATTTGGTAAAGCAAAAATTTTGCCTGGAGCAGATAAACTGGCTATTGTGCAGGCAGTTATTACTTTTAAGCAGGTATCTACCAAAGAGGTTACTAAAAGTGATCGCAAGAAATTTTCATTTTCAGGTGCAGGCAGTACGAAATATACAGCGGCCGTTAGTTCTTACCTGGAGATAACAGACAGCAATCTTACTGACGATGATTTTCAGGGTATTACCAATCATTTTTATAATTACCTGCAAAAAACGCTAAAAGAAAATAATGTAGATACCGTGGGATGGGACAAAATAACGGCAACTGACTTTTATAAAAACGGAAAAGAAGACAAAGATAAGGACAATGATGAAGCTCAAAAAGCAGTTACGTATGTAGCCAATAATGGAAATACTATGTATGGGAATAAAACAATTTTTGCATTTGGTAAAATGAAGAAGGCCAATGATTTCTGCGAAGAAATTAATGCACCTGCTGTATTTATTAATGCTACTGTAGATTTTGCCGACATACAAATTGATTTGAAAGCCAGTAAAAGCAGCGGCTGGAGTACCAGCTATTATAGCGTGGGCGGCAGCAGCAAAGCGACCAGCAAAACAGTAGTTGCCCCGTATATGAAAGTAGAAGCCGATGGTGGCAACACGCTTTTATGGAATACAAAAAGTTTATCAGAAACCGTTGGTGTGGTAGAGGATATTCCGGCAAAAGTTGATTTTGCAACTGAAGTGGAAAAAGATCCATCACTTGAAAAAAAGAAATTTTCATTTTCCTTTACTACAAAAGTAAAAAGTACACCGGTAGTTATAAAGACTACCAGGGCCCAATACATTGCAGCTGCAAAAGTAGCCTTAGAGAAATATGCTGAGGCAATAGTGGCAAAAATTTATAACCCAAAATAAGTAACAACAAAAAGTATAATTAGAAACATTTTAGTTTTTTACTTCTGGCGCAGATATGCAGTTTGATTTATTCGTGTTGACGTATCTGTGTTAGTTGAGAGGACTCTATTATGAATATCAATGTAAGTAAAAATAAAAAACCTTCATTGCTGAAGGTTTTTCATAGGGGATAAACTTAATTCATGCACGTTTTACCGATACATTGGTTTCATAGGGATAATTTGGTTTTACTAAGGATAGTTGGATATTTAACAGCACAAAGATGCACCTGTTTTAAGGAACAATTTGTAAAGCATGAAATAATAATATTGTAGAATTCTGACTAGTGTGTGTACTAAAAAGCACAGCGGTTACCAGCGCAGATATGCAGCATGGCTTATGTGTGTTGGCGTATCTGTGCCAAAGTAAAGCTCTTAAATTGTTGGGGGGGGCTGGTTTTATATTGTAGCAGTATTAGTGGGCACAGATACACCAACGCTCTTTGTCCTCCCTGCATATCTACGCCAATTGGTCTGTCTGCGCCAGTTAGGATTGTATTTTGATTTACCTGACTGAATAGATTCACTTATCACCTATCCCCAGTTTTTAATTGCTTCCTGTTTTTCAGCATAGGTAAACCATTGCTTATCCACCTTTTTGTAAATTAAACTTCTGTTCAATTTTTCGGGTGAATTACAGCCCGATGCAGCCAATAATTCCAAAAAATCTTCCAAAATATTTTTGTGATAATTCCTTACTCTTTTCCATTTTTCAGAAACCACCAGACCTCTCACTAATTTCGGGTTATTGGTGGCTACTCCTGTAGGACACTCATTGGTATTGCATTTCAGGGCCTGCACACAACCCAAAGCCAGCATCATACCCCGGGCAGAATTACAGACATCTGCACCAATACAAAGCGCTTTAAAAATATCGAAAGCTGTAAATATTTTAGTAGCTGTAATTAGTTTTATTTCTTTTTTGAGCTTGTATTTGTTGAGCGTATCTACCACAAAAATCAGGGCATCTTCCCAGGGCATACCTACGTAATTTGAGAAATCTATTGGAGCGGCACCGGTACCGCCTTCTGCACCATCCACGGTTACAAAATCCGGTTTGATACCCGTTTCAATCATTTTTTCACATATCTCTTTAAACTCCTGTTTGCTTCCCATAGCAAGTTTAAATCCAACAGGTTTTCCGTTAGATAATACCCTCAATTGTTGAACAAACTTTAATAACCCTGCAGCATCATTAAAAGCAGCGTGCCCGGGAGGTGACAGTACAATTGTATGCGGCTTAATGCCTCTTATTTCAGCAATTTCCTCATTATTTTTAACTGCAGGTAATACACCCCCGTGACCTGGTTTTGCCCCTTGTGAAATTTTGATCTCGATCATTTTAACCTGCTCCCAGTTTGCTTTTTCTTTGAATTTTTCCGGATTAAAATTGCCATCTTCATTGCGACAACCAAAATATCCTGTGCCTATTTCCCAAACCAAATCTCCTCCCTGTAAATGATATTTTGCTATGCCACCCTCGCCGGTATTGTGGTAAAAGTTGCCTGCCT
>JBBKXU010000154.1:0-5043 GCA_037969645.1 Ferruginibacter sp.
ATGGTAAAAAGCTGATTAAGTATTTGCAAAAAAAGCAACTGGGCGAATCGGTTCGTGATCTTGGGCTTGAGGGGCAAAATGAGAAAAAGGGTACGCCAACCATGGGCGGTATAATAATACTGTTGGCCATTTTAATTCCAACACTTTTATTGGCAAATCTTGATAAGGTTTATATACGCTTAATGCTGTTGTGTACTGTTTGGCTGGGGGCAATTGGATTTATAGATGATTATTTAAAAATAAGGGCAAAAAGAAAAGCACTGGCCAAGGGAATTGTTTATAAGAAAAGCGATAGTGATGGATTGGCAGGCAGGTTTAAAATTTTTGGGCAGGTAATGTTGGGAATAATTGTTGGTGTTACGCTTTACTTTACACCAAGCGTGGTAGTTGAGAGAGAGATATACAAACCAAATGTTCAGTATGTAAAAGATTCAATTTTAAACAGAGGTGAAACATTGATGAGCGACTCATTTCACATTGTAAAAATAGGCGCTAAGGAACACATTTTTGCAATTGTAAAAACACCAATAACCACAATACCCTTTGTAAAAAATCATGAATTCAATTATGCAAAACTTTTACCAAAGAGCTGGGAAGGCTACGCTTATATATTGTATATCATCATCGTAATACTTATTGTAACAGCGGTAAGTAATGGCGCAAATATTACTGATGGCCTTGATGGTTTAGCAACAGGTGTAAGTGCCATTATTGGCATTTGTTTGGGGGTTTTTGCCTACGTAAGCGGCAATATAAATTTTGCGGAGTATCTCAACATCATGTACATACCAAACTTGGGAGAGTTATCCATTTTTATTGCTGCATTTGTGGGGTCTTGTATCGGGTTTCTTTGGTATAATGCTTATCCGGCGCAAGTTTTCATGGGTGATACCGGCAGCCTGGCATTGGGTGGTATCATAGCAGCACTAGCAATTATTGTGCGTAAAGAATTATTGATTCCTATTTTCTGTTTTGTGTTTTTGGTAGAAAATTTAAGTGTGATGATACAGGTGGGATATTTTAAATATACCAAACGAAAGTATGGTGAGGGAAGACGAGTTTTTTTAATGAGTCCGTTACATCATCATTACCAGAAGTTGGGATATCACGAAAGTAAAATAGCAGTTCGTTTTTGGATTATAACAATATTAAGTGTGGTTTTAGCAATTGTTACGCTAAAGCTGCGTTAAGGAAGTTTTGGAAAACCAAACTGGCAATTTGCTACGGTAAATCGCTAAGTTTTTCAGCCTGATCAATATCCTTTGTAAGACAACCAAATCAGACTACTTGAAGACGAGACCTGTTAAATTCTATGCTGTTGAAGAACCATTTTTTACTTCTTAAGAAGTTTAAAATCAATTGCAAGATGAAGAAAAAATTAATCATACTGGGAGCAGGCGAAAGCGGCGTTGGTGCTGCATTGCTGGCAAAGCAAAAGGGGTATGATGTGTTTGTAAGTGATGGTGGCGCCATAAAAGAACATTATCGGAACGAACTAGTTGAAAATGAAATTGAGTTTGAAGAAAGCGGGCACACCGTGGAGAGAATTTTGAATGCTGATGAAATAATGAAAAGTCCAGGTATTCCGGAGAAAAATGAAATGGTAAAACAGGTACGTGCAAAGGGCATTGCCGTTATCAGCGAAATTGAATTTGCCTATCGCTACAAAGGAAACAGCAAGATCATTGCAATCACCGGCAGCAATGGTAAAACAACAACCACGGCTTTAACCTACCATATCTGCAAAACTGGTGGCGCCGATTGTGCCATGGTTGGTAACGTGGGCTTTTCTTTTGCAAAGCAGGTGGCCATTCAGCCCAAAGCATTGTATGTAGCCGAAATAAGTTCTTTTCAATTAGATGATATAAAAATGTTTAGGCCCGATGTGGCGGTGATGACAAATATTACCGAAGACCATTTAGACAGATATGAATACAAGTTTGAAAATTATATAGACAGTAAGTTCCGGATTGTAGAGAATCAACAGCCCGAAGATGTTTTTATCTATAATCTCGATGATGAAGTAACAGCGAAAACAATAAACAACTATTCCATTAAATCAACACTAGCCCCCATTACTATGAGTAAACAACTGCCACAAGGTGCCTATTTGCTAAATGCAAAAATGCACTTGAAATGGAAAACCGAAGAGATGCAGATGAGTATTGAAGATTTTGCCATAAAGGGAAAGCACAATCAATACAACAGTATGGCTGCAAGTTTGGCTGCTACGGCGGTTGATATCCGAAAGGAAAAAATTAGAGAAGCACTCCAGACTTTCGAGAGCCTGGAACACAGGATGGAAACAGTAGCTGTTATTAAGAATGTTGAATTTATCAACGACAGTAAAGCCACCAACATAAACAGCACCTGGTTTGCATTAGAGAGCATGGAAAAACCAGTTATACTGATATTAGGTGGTGTTGATAAAGGCAACGACTATTCTTTATTGGCAGAAATGGTAAAGGAAAAAGTAAAAGCCATTGTATGTATGGGCACCGAGAACAGGAAAATACACGAAGCCTTCGGCGATATTGTGCCGTTGATGGTGAATACTGAAAATGCAAAAGATGCGGTACAATCTGCATTTCATTTTGCCAATAAAGGCGATGTGGTTTTATTAAGCCCGGCCTGTGCAAGTTTTGATTTGTTTAAAAATTATGAAGACAGAGGAAACCAGTTTAAGCAAGCTGTTAAAGAGCTATAAAAAAATAAGTATTCCACTTTAAGGAATAAAATATGTCAGAACCAATAAACATAAAATCATTCTTTACACCCAACATTAGCGAAATGGGTGGCAATTTGGTAAGCAAAACCAAAGGGGACCGAGTTATATGGGGAATCGTAATTATTTTAACGCTGGCAAGTTTGCTGGTAGTGTACAGCAGCACTGGTTCTTTGGCTTATAAATATAGTCGCAGTACCGAAAGTTATCTGTTTAAACAATTTGGTTTCATCATACTAGGTGTATTGATTATTTATTTTGCCCACAGAGTTAATTATACCATATACTCACGGGTGGCCTCAATCTTATTTGTGGCCTCAATCTTTTTATTGATATACACGTATTTTTTTGGTGTACGCATGAATGAAGGAACCCGCTGGATAAAGTTACCGGTGATTAACATGACGTTTCAAACATCGGATATGGCAAAGCTTGCGCTCTTTATGTACATGAGTCGCCAGTTAAGCCGCAAACAAAATGTAATTAAAGATTTTAAAAAAGGGTTCTTGCCCATTATTATTCCAGTCGCTATTATTTGTTTGTTGATTGCGCCATCAAATCTTTCTACAGCATTGCTCATTGGTGGTACCAGTATCCTAATCATGTTTATCGGCAGGGTAGCTACAAAACATATTTTGCTCACGATAGGTATTATGCTGATACCTGTTGTTGTATTATTTACAGTTGCTATAAGTACCTACGATAAAAAAGAACAACGGGCAAAATCAATACCAGCAATATTTTCTGTCGGGCGTGTTCCAACATGGATAGGACGCATACAGACTTTTATGTATAGTAAGAAAGAGGATGTCAATGAAAAGCTTTACCAAATAAACCAGGCAAAAATTGCTATAGCGAAGGGTGGTTGGCTTGGTCTTGGACCCGGTAATAGCCAGGCACGCAATTTTTTACCGCACTCTTACAGCGATTTTATTTTTGCGATAATACTAGAAGAGTATGGGTTGATTGGCGGAGCATTCATGGTATTTATATACTTGCTGTTTTTGTATCGATGCATAAGGCTGTATCGAAAATGTCCATATGCATTCGGTGCCTTTCTGGCGCTGGCATTAAGTTTTATGTTAGTAATACAGGCCATAGCAAACATGGGTGTTAATGTAAATCTATTTCCAAACACAGGGGTTACATTGCCATTGGTTAGTATGGGTGGAAGTAGTTTTTTATTCACCTGCCTGTCTATCGGTATTATATTAAGTGTAGCAAGAAATGTGGAGCAACTTGAAGGAAAAGAACAACCTGTAGCAGTAAATGAGTAATAGAATCATCATAGCAGGAGGCGGAACAGGAGGGCATATTTTTCCGGCAATAGCGATAGCAAATGCCATTTTAAAACAACAACCAGAAACCGAGATTTTGTTTGTAGGCGCCAAGGGAAAAATGGAGATGGAGAAAATACCACAGGCAGGATTTAAAATTAAAGGATTAGATATTGCAGGATTTAACAGAAGCTCTTTGATAAAAAATGTGGAACTACCTTTTAAGCTTTTAATAAGCTTTATACAGGTAAGGCGAATTTTTAAAGCATTTAAGCCTACAGCAGTAATTGGTGTTGGTGGTTATTCCAGCTTTCCGGTGCTTAGACTGGCACAGGCAAAAAGAATTCCTTCATTCATTCATGAGAGTAATTCATTTGCAGGCAAAAGCAACATTATGCTGGGGAAGAAAGCTACGAGGATTTTTGTCGCCAGCGATGGCATGGAAAAATTCTTTCCCAAAAACAAAATTATGGTCAGCGGGAATCCGGTAAGAGTAAGCATTTCACAAGCATCTATCAGCAGGGAGGAAGGTATCAGGTTTTTCGGATTGGATCCTGCAAAAAAAACAGTTCTGTCTGTTGGTGGTAGTTTGGGAGCAAAAAGTATAAATGAAGCGTTGGATAAAAATCTGGAATTATTTGATGAAAACAACCTGCAATTGATTTGGCAAACAGGTAAACCGTACGCAGTAAGAGGTAAAGAAAGAGCAGCTGGTAAAACAAATATTTGGGCAAATGAATTTATTAACCAAATGGAAAATGCTTATGCAGCAGCCGATTTGGTGATAAGTAGAAGTGGTGCGATGGCTATTGCTGAATTATGTGTGATGAAGAAAGCTGTGGTTTTTATTCCTTTTCCTTATGCGGCGGAATACCATCAAACTGTGAATGCACAAAATTTAGTTAATAAAAATGCAGGCATAATGATAAAAGACAACGATGCGTTAGAACTATTGGTGTCTTCAATCATTGCGCTTTCTAAAGACGATAAAAAACAAGCTGAATTGAAAAGTAATATTAGTAATCTGGCCATCAACAATGC
>JBBKXU010000155.1:0-4392 GCA_037969645.1 Ferruginibacter sp.
AAGTGATAAGGGAAAAGTTGAAAGAATTTTTAGCAATAGCCCGAACTAAGATCGGAGAAATAAATGGCCGTGGTTTTGTAGATAGCGCCCCTGTTTTAGAAAGAGCGTGGGCACAAAAAGCAGGCATTGGCTGGATTGGCAAGAACGGTAATCTTATAACAAAGCAAAGCGGTTCTTTCTTTTTTATTGCCACATTGATTGTTGATTTAGAGTTGATGTATGACGACGCATTTGCCAAAGACTATTGCGGCACTTGTACAAAATGTATTGATGAATGCCCAACAGACGCTATTCTCCCCGACAAAGTAATAGATGGCAGTAAGTGCATTTCTTATTTTACCATCGAACTGAAAGACGCGTTGATTCCAGCCACTATGCAGGGCAAATTTGATAATTGGATGTTTGGTTGCGATGTATGCCAGGATGTGTGCCCTTGGAACCGTTTTTCAAAATCAACCGATGAAATAAATTTTACGCCGATACCGGAAATACTGAATTTAACAAAGAACGATTGGGAAGAACTTACAGAGGAAAGTTTCAAAACCATTTTCAAAAATTCTCCACTCAAAAGAGCTAAGTTTGAGGGCATAAAACGCAACCTTAATTTTATTAAGCAATAGCATGAACAACAATATTCATAAACTTTACAACATTGCGAAAAAAGATAAAAAGCTGATTATAGGTTTAATGAGCGGTACTTCTTTAGATGGACTGGATATTGCTTTGTGTTCGGTTGCCGGAAGTGGGAACAACACTAAACTAGATATTCTGCAATATGAAACTATCGCCTACTCCGATGATTTTAAGACCGAACTAAGAACTGTCTTCTCTAAAAAAGAAATAAGCCTGGAAAAATTGTGTTTGTTAAACCCGTGGATTGCGTTGCAACATGCTGCTATGATTAATGCCTGTCTGGAAAAATGGAATATTAAAAATGAAGCGATTGATCTTATTGCCAGTCATGGACAAACTATTTACCATGCCCCGCAAAGATTACACAAAACGCAAAAATTTGGCAACGCAACTTTACAGATCGGTGATGGTGATCATCTGGCAGTTGCAACGGGCATTATTACCATCAGCGATTTCAGGCAAAAAAATATTGCAGCAGGCGGCGAGGGTGCCCCACTGGCGGTTTACGGAGATTATCTGTTATTCAGTAAAAAAGGAGAAGACAGGGTTTTATTGAATATTGGCGGTATTGCAAACTTCACTTACCTGCCAGGCGGCAATGAAAATATCTTGTGTACAGATGTGGGGCCAGGCAATACATTGATGGATGCATTTATGCAGAAGAACTTTCCCGGTAAATCTTATGATGAAGATGCAGCAATTGCCAAAACGGGTGTTATCAACGAATCTTTATTAAATGCGCTTAAAGAAAATGATTTCTTTAAACAGGATTCTCCAAAAACTACCGGCCCTGAATTATTCAACCTGAGCTATCTGCAACAAGCAAAACTAAAATCTAATGCAGAATCAATCTCTGTGGAAGACAGCATGGCAACACTTAATAAATTATCGGCGGATATGATTGCGTCTGCTATTACAGATTGCGTGAAAGATAAAAAACAGGTTAAAATTTTTGTCAGCGGAGGAGGCATTCACAATCCTTTGCTAATGCAACATCTAAAAGGCCAATTACTTAATTGTAGTTTTCACAACACATCAGAAGCAGGAATTAATCCTGATGCAAAGGAAGCCGTGTTATTTGCCCTGCTGGCGAATGAATGCGTAAGTGGCAATGCTGCAGATTTTTACTTTAACAGTGATTCAATTCCGGCGGTTGCTATGGGAAAGATCAGTTTCCCGGATTAACGGTTCTCTACATATGTTTTCAAACTATTGAGTGCTGCTTCATAACCTTCGCCGGTTATATTCTCTATAAAAATGCCATAGAATTTTTCCCATGGATACCATTTTAATTTTATCAGCACATTCCATTCAGCTTGCACTTGGTTGCTGTCTGCCAAAGGCAAAATACTAATCGTATTCAACACGTCGTTCTCTCCTTCTCTTAATAGTGAAGCTGCAATAGTATTGCCTTGTCTGCCAGTAATCAGCATTTTATTTTTACTTCCTTTGGAATCCCATTCGCAGGAACTACTCAGTCCGGTAACATCTGTATTAAACTTGATGTTGGCAGAGTCGGCCATAAAAACTGGTTGCCAGTGTTTCCAGTTTTGCAGGTTATTTATCTCAGGAAAAACTACATCAGCTTTGGCATTAATAACTACAGCCCTGGTTACTGTTAACCTGGATGGAATGAATAAAGACAGAATAGTTATAAAAACAAACAACCCTGCCAATACAATAAAAAAACCTTTAAATAAACGCATATTCATGTTATTCCCATTTAAAAACCTTGATAGCTACAATATAAACCGCTATACCCCACAATAATAAAATTCCTATTTCTGTACGCACGTCCCATAAATTCTGACCTTCAAAAGCCACGCTACGCAGTGCTGTATTTAAATGCGTTAGCGGCAACACATTTGATATAGGTTGCAGCCATTTGGGGAAAACCTCTACCGAAAAAAATGTCCCTCCTAATAAAAATTGAGGTAATGTGATAAGATTGGCAAACGGCGGTATGGTACTGTCATTTTTTGCCAAACCGCTTACGATAAAACCTAAACCCATAAACACCAACAGCCCTATAAAGCTGAGCACAAGCATTTCCAGCAAGGTTGTAAAACCGTTTACCAAAGTAAAACCAAACATAAAACGTCCAACCAAAATAATTACAATGGCGGTGAGCATTTGAAAAAGAACCCTACTGAGCGCTTCTCCCAAAACTATATAGGTTCGCTTTATTGGTGTGGCAAAAAAACGTTTGAGCACCAAAGTATTCCTTAAATTAAAGAACATAAAAGCAACTCCAAAAACACCCGAGCTTAATAATGAAAATCCTAATTGCCCCGGTAAAATAAAATCGATGGTTTTATATTCCCGTACTGTTTCAAGCTCTATCGGAATATTATCAGGCCGAGCGTAAGAAGGGCGGCCCGGATATTTGCTGTTGCTGACTTTATTAGAAATCGCATCTAACAACGGTATCAGCTGCGGCCACTTATCGCTGCTGGCATTTGAGCTTTTAATAGTATAAGTATACTCAGTAATTGCATTTGCCGACTTGCTGATCTTCACTATGCCCGCAATTTTCCCTTTAATAATATTTTCATGTAGTTCTTCTTCAGTTGCGAAGGAAACAATTTTTATTCTGCTGCTCATTTTAATTGAATCGAAGAGCGCATTAGTAGTATCTGAATTCTTATCAATAACTACTTTATAAACTGGCGCCAAACCGCTGTTGCCGATAAACCCAAACACCAAAATAAATACAAAGGGAAAAACAAAACTGAAAATAACCGCCGAAGGACTTCTGAAAATGGCTTTCAGACTGGCTTTAGTAATAGCCAGCATTGCCCTGATCTGGCTGTATTTCTGCATAACTTAGTGTAATTAAGTAGCAAAGCTATCGGTAAAAAAGGATTTTAAAAAATTTGGCGCCCTGCGACATGTGTCGTATGTTTGTGTGACAAATGACGCAGTATGAAAAAGAAAGAAAAAATCACAGAGCGTAAATTAAATCCAGAGGTTTCCAATAAAATGGAAGAACCAATGCCGGTGTATAAAAGCGTTAAAACAATTCCACAGGTAAAAGTAAAAGATTTTACCTACGATGAATTTAAAAAAATTGCTGATAAAACACCATTTACCCAAGGCGAGTGGGCATCCATATTGCATGTTAGCGAACGAACATTGCAACGCTACGCTAAAAGTAACAGTACTTTTGCAGCTATTAATGCCGAGCGGGCATTGCAAATTGATAAGGTTTTAAAAGAAGCTAAAATCACTTTCGGTAAGATAGAAAATTTTTACAACTGGCTAAAGCGTAATCCTTATATGCTTGGCGGCAACCTTTCTTTTGATTCTTTATATTCGGCAAATGGTATCGAAAGAGTATTAACCCAATTGATCAGAATTCAACATGGATTATTTGCATGATTGTTTACAGAATTACCAATTCGCTATATAAAGATGATATTGCAGGCACCGGCGCCAAAATTAAAGGTGCTAGGTGGAATATGCCCGGTAGCAGTATGCTATACACGGCCGAAAATATATCATTAAGTACATTGGAGCTTTTAGTGCATGTTGGATTTCACGATATCCAGAATTTTTATCACCTGCTTGCTATTTCTATACCCGACGAGGCTCCCATAAGAGAAATTAGCTTATCAAAATTAAAATCAGATTGGCTTGAAGACGAAGATTATACTGCTTTCATGGGTACAGAATTTTTAAAAAATAACATAAATCTGGTTTTAAAAGTTCCTTCTGCTATTATAAGCGAAGAACATAATTTTCTAATCAATCCTTACC
>JBBKXU010000156.1:0-12114 GCA_037969645.1 Ferruginibacter sp.
GCAGCCTGGTTACGGGGAAAAATACAGACACAGTAAGCAGCCGCAAGGTTGATTCTACATTGTTGCCTGCCAACGTATTAACACTGTTGCAAACTAAAAAGCAGGCAAACTGGGGAAAAGAGAAGGTATTTAAATCTGCCGATGATCAATACACAGCTTACCGCATGCAATCGGCTGATGGCGTGTTTGAGACCACAAAAGTGGCGGTTAACCTGAGTATTGGGTTGATTGGTATCATGGCTTTGTTTATGGGCTTTATGGCCATTGCCGAAAGGGCAGGAGGTATCTCTTTCCTGTCGAGGATAATCGGCCCGTTTTTCTCAAAGATTTTCCCCGATGTGCCCAAAAATCACCCGTCCATGGGGCATATGGTGATGAATTTTTCTGCAAATCTTTTGGGGCTTGACAATGCCGCCACGCCATTTGGTATAAAAGCCATGGAAAGTTTACAAGAGATTAATCCAAGTAAGACAACAGCATCCAATGCACAGGTGATGTTTCTTTGCTTACATGCTTCGGGCCTTACGCTTATACCTACCGTAATTATTGCTGATAGGGTAGCGTTGAATTCCGCAAATCCAACAGCCATTTTTATTCCCTGTATGATTGCCACATTTGTGGCAACAATAGCAGCCATGTTTATAGTTGCATGGCGGCAACGTATCAGGATTTTTCAATCTGTGATTTTGTTATGGGTGCTGGGCATTTCCACCATTTTTGCCGCATTGATATTTTATGTAAAAACACTTGAAGCAGATGGTATTACATTGTTTTCAAACAGCCTGAGCAACGGCCTCATTTTATTGATTTTTATTCTGATTGTTTTGGGAGGACTTTATAAAAAGATAGACATATTCGACGCATTTATAGATGGTGCAAAAGGTGGCTTTGAAACGGCTGTTAAAATTATTCCTTACTTAGTAGGATTACTTGTTGCCATTAGTCTGCTTCGCAATAGTGGTGCTTTTGAATTTGTGCTGGATGGTATTAAAAACCTGTTTGTAATGCTTGGAGGCGATACCCGCATTGTTGATGGACTGCCAACCGCCTTGCTGAAACCTTTAAGTGGCAGTGGCGCACGGGCCATGATGATTGATACATTAAATACACATGGTGCTGATTCATTTGCCGGTAACCTGGCTTCTATATTCAGAGGTTCTGCAGATACGACCTTTTATATCATTGCTGTTTATTTTGGTGCAGTAGGAATAAAAAACACACGTTATTCTGTAGGAACTATGCTACTGGCCGATTTGGTAGGTATTATAACGTCTATAATTTTGGCTTACTTGTTTTTTGGTTGATAACCGGCTTTGCTTTTTTTATAGAATCTGCAGTTTTGTTTGGTCCGATGAGTTTTGGTTTCACTGGCAATGCGGTATCCGTTAAAACAGAGTCTATGAGTTTAACCGGTTCAACTTCTGTTTCATCAACAGGGCTGTAATAGTTTCCAAAAAGCGAAGTAAGTATTTTGGCATGATAGACAGCTCTTGTAAACTTGTTCCCAATAACTATAATAGTCGCTTTTTCGTGAATAAGGCGTATAAATGTTGCGTTGCTGCCATGCCACCATCCATTGTGGTAAATCAGTTTGTTTCCGTCGGGAAAAATATTCATGCGCCAGCCAAGTCCGTAATTACGCAGTCCGGGTTTTTCGTTGCTGTATGGCGCATAAGCCTGTGCAAGTGTTTCCTTCGTAAAAATTAGATCACTGTTTAATGCTCTGTCCCAAATAAGTAAATCACGTGGCGTTGTGTAAATGTTTTTATCGCCATATACCTGATCTAAAAAATTAAAAGTTTCCAGCGTTCCTCTCCAGTTGTAACTGGGTACCGCTTTTGCAGTATCGGCCAATCTAAAAACATAAGTGTTTTTCATTTGCAGCGGTTCAAAAAAAGTCTGATTGAGGTAATCAGCATACTTTTCTCCTGAAATTTTTTCGATGAGTAGTGCCAGCAGTGCATAATTTGTATTGCAGTAAGAAAAATGCGAATTAGGCCGCAATACAGCGGGTAGTTCTGCTTTTCGGTTAACCAGGTAATTTAAAACATCTTCATTGCTCACGAACTTGGTTTGATCCCAGCCAAGTATTTCCATAAAATAATTGTAATTAGGCAGTCCGCTGCGATGGTTTAACAGGCTTCGTATGGTTATACCGGGGTAATTAAATACCGGAAAATATTTGCTGAACTCATCGTCAATACTCAATTTCCCATCCTGCCAAAGCTTTAAAACTGCCATGGCAGTAAAGGTTTTGGTGACTGAAGCTACATGCAGCGGAGAGTTTTCTGTAATAGTATCATTACCATGTAAATGACCGGTGCCACTGTATTTTTCAAAAATGATATTTCCGTTTTTAGCTACAATCATGCCTCCGTTAAAACCCCGGAGTTTTAAAACGGTATCATACCAGAGCTGGCAGGCGGCGTTAATTCTTGCTGATTCTGTGGCCGAAACAGTTTCCAGGTCAGGAAGCTTTAATATACCGATTGTGTCTCCGCCGGTAATATCGGTGCTAGAAGAAGAATTACAGGAAACATTAAAAAGCAGGCAAGCGGTTAAAATATTTGAAAAGAAAAATCCGGAAAATCTATTTTGGGTTAATGGCATTATAAAATTTTAAGCTTCAGATAGAATATATTTGTGCAAAATACGCAGTAATCGTTATGGCCGAAAATAAAACAACCAGTTATCCTAAAGAAAAAATAAATATTCTTTTTTTAGAAAACATCAGCGATGTTGCTGTAAAGCATTTTAATGCATCGGGTTATGCAAATGTAAAAAAAATAAACGGCGCATTAACCGAATCTGAATTAATAACTGCCATTAAAGATGTGCATCTGCTTGGCATTCGCAGTAAAACGCAAATAACAAAGAAGATTCTTGATGCGGCACCGAAGCTGCAGGCTATTGGTTGTTTTTGCATTGGCGTTAACCAGGTTGATTTAAAAACTGCGACGCAGAATGGCATTGTTGTTTTTAATGCACCTTATAGCAATACTCGTAGCGTAGCCGAACTGGTGATTGGTGCTTCTATAATGTTGATCAGGAGAATTGTTGATAAAAATAAAGCAGCGCATGAAGGCATGTGGATGAAGGAAGCCGCCGGTAGTTATGAACTCCGTGGAAAGACTTTAGGAATAATTGGTTACGGCAATATTGGCAAACAGGTAAGTGTACTGGCAGAAAGTATTGGCATGAAAGTAATTTTTTATGATGCGGAAATTCGCCTGCCTCTAGGTAATGCCGAAAACAGGCGAAGCCTGAAAGATGTGGTGAGTAAGGCTGATATTGTAACCCTGCATGTGCCTGAACTTGCCAGCACAAAAAACCTTATTAATAAAAATATATTAAAACATTTTAAGCCCGGTGGCATTTTAATAAACTATGCCCGGGGAGAAGTGGTTGACCTTGATGCGCTGCGTAAATCTTTAATGGACGGGCATTTGAGCGGTGCTGCGGTAGATGTGTTTCCCGGAGAGCCTGAAAAAAATGGTGACAGTTTTAAATCGCCTTTACAGGGCTTGAGTAATGTTTTACTTACTCCCCATATTGGTGGCAGCACACAAGAAGCCCAGCATAATATTGGCGATGATGTTAGCAGTAAATTATTCAACTATCTCGAAAAAGGTATCAGCACCGGCTCACACAGCATTCCTGAATTATCGCTGCCGCCGCAGGAAGGCACACATCGTATTTTGCATATACATCACAATGTTCCAGGTGTATTGTCGGAAATAAATACGCAAATGAGTAAGCATAAAATAAATATTCTTGGGCAATACCTTAAGACAAATGATTCGATTGGTTATGTGGTGCTTGATGTAAATAAGAACCTGAGTAAAAATGCACTGGATCTATTACGTAAAGTAAAAGGTACCATTAAAGTCAGGGTGCTGTATTGATCA
This sequence comes from Ferruginibacter sp., assembly GCA_037969645.1. Taxonomy (GTDB): domain Bacteria; phylum Bacteroidota; class Bacteroidia; order Chitinophagales; family Chitinophagaceae; genus Ferruginibacter. Next base: position 3,909 of record JBBKXU010000156.1, read on the forward strand.
ACTAATAAATAACAGGTAATGGCGGGAGCATTTCTTACAGCCGAGTGGAAGAACTTAGTCATGGCGAATTATATTGTTGATCCTGCTATACTTAAGCCTTACCTGCCTTATAAAACCGAGCTTGATGTTTTTAATGGGAATGTGTATATAAGTCTTGTGGGGTTTATGTTTACCAACACCCGCATACTAGGATTTAAAATTCCCTTTCATATAAATTTTGAAGAAGTTAACCTGCGGTTTTATGTGCGTTATAATGATAACGGTGAATGGAAACGGGGCACTGTATTTATTCAAGAAATTGTACCTAAACTCGCTATCAGCTTTATTGCCAATACGGTCTATCATGAAAAATATGCTACTAAGAAAATGAAACATAGCCTTGTTGAAAAGGCTGATGAATTATTCTTGAGTTATCAATGGAAACATAACAGTAAGTGGAATAAGATTGAAGCAAATGCTGAAAGCCTCGCTGTACCAATGCTTGCGGGCAGTGAGGAAGAATTTATCGCCGAACATTACTGGGGTTATTCAAAGTTTAATGATGACACTACATTTGAGTACAACGTGCAGCATTCTGCGTGGAAAGTGTTTCCTGTAAAAAAATATTGTATTGATTGTAACTTCGGCTCTTTATACGGAAGTGAATTTGCTACGTTGGATCAAACCAAACCAAATTCTGTTTTTGTGGCTGAAGGTTCAGCCATTTCAGTATTGAAAAAAAGAAAATTATAGTTTTTTCAACTCTTTCAAAATTTTCTTACCGCGGCTTTTAAAACCAGCTGATTGCGTTGGTATCTGCTCTTCTATCAAAAATTTTAATTCTGTTTTTATTTCGGGATACAATTTTGAGAGGTTCCACAAAACCGTCATGGAGAAAACTTTTACTGCCAATGCTTCTTTGGGCGATTCAAGAAAGGAGAAACAGATATTCATGATATCGCCATGATATTTTTCTGGGGTTTCAATATTTTGTAAGAAGCGTACACTGTTCCTTTTTACCGCATCATGTGTTTCAGGCTTTTTGAGATTTAATACAATTGTTTTCCAATGTTTATTGATTAGTGAAGGATGTGCAATAACACAATAACTTACAGGCCAGGCAGCCCGTTGGGTAACCCGGTATTCATTTGCCAGAAATAAATTAAATAACTCATTAAACCGTTTCTGATCATTGCCAACCCAGTTTACCACAAGCAGGCATTGGGCTTTTGAATGTTCTTGCAGTAATGTTTCTTTTAAATTCATTTTTGATGGAATTATACGAATTTAGCTTTAATGAAGGAAATATTATTGCAATACGGTTTATCTCCTGATGATTTTACTGTTCAACCTTTTGGGAATGGTTTGATTAATTCTACCTGGATAGTTGAAAGTCGATCGCTTCAAAAAAGATATATTCTTCAAAAAATTAATCAGCAAGTTTTTAAACAGCCTGCTGATATTGCTTTTAACATCAGGCTTATAGACGCCTATCTGAAAATACATGCACCAGCGTATTTGTTTGTATCGCCAATAAAAAACCTGGAAGGTGCTGATATGGTAAAATCAGATGGAGCTTATTACCGGATGTTTCCTTTTGTTACAAATTCTAAAACGATTGATGTGGTGGAAAAGCCGGAGCAGGCTTACGAAGCAGCAAAGCAATTTGGAAGATTTACAAAATTATTGTTTGGGTTTGATGCTAGGTCCTTAAAAATAACGCTGCCTGATTTTCATAACCTCTCACTTAGGTACAAGCAGTTTGAGGAATCTTTAAACAACGGGAATCCAGAGAGATTAGTTCAGTCTAAAGAATTAATAGACGAAGTAATCGCACATAAACATATTGTAGCTACATATGAAAAGCTTTCTTCAACACTGCAACGCAGGTGCACACACCATGATACCAAGATCAGCAATGTGTTATTTGACAGACACGATAAAGGCCTTTGCGTAATTGATCTGGATACGGTAATGCCCGGTTATTTCATCAGCGATGTGGGAGATATGATACGTACTTATGTTTGTCAGGTTAATGAGGAAGAAAAGGATTTCTCTAGAATCGAAATCAGGCCGGCATTCTACCAGGCGATCATTGATGGCTATTTATCAGAAATGGGAGAAGAGTTAACGGATGAAGAAAAAAAACTGTTTCATTATGCCGGCTGTTTTATGATTTACATGCAGGCCCTCCGATTTTTAACCGATCATTTAAATAATGATGTTTATTACGGTGCTAAATATATAGGGCATAATTTTGTAAGGGCAGGAAATCAAATTACTTTACTGAATAGACTGATGGCTTTTAATCCTGGTTAAGATAAATCATGTCGGCTATTTTATGTTTGCCTCCATATTTTTCGCCCAGCAGCGAGGCGATTGTTTGTGCAATCTGCATCTGGTAAAATTGTTGATCTTTCTTTACTTCGCCCTTAGGTTTTAGGTTTGGCCCCATCACCGCCAGCCAAATCTGGTTACAGTCTTTTATGTTTTTATTATGACTTGTCCATTCGCTTTTAACAACATCTCCACGACCGTGATCGGTTGTAATTAATATAGAGGTTTTGTTTTTATACTGCGGATGCGATTGTACAAATTCCCAAATATCTTTTATCCATTTGTCTACCATAGTTGCTGCCCTCAGGTAATCTTTATAATGGCTGTGGTGAGCCCATTCATCGGTTTCGCCATAAGATATGTACAATACTTTCGGCAGTTTTGTTTGTAAATAATTCATGGCGTTATAATGTGTAAAAACATCCAGCACTTCTTCATTGTCGAATGGTTTGTAAGAATCAGCGGCCATTTTGTTAAGCTGTTTTTCGGCGGCGGTAGGGTTGTTTCCTCCCAACTTATCAAAGGCGGAGTAGACAGGGAATTTTCCTCTTTCTTCATTTAGAATTCTGTCAAAAGCAAACCAGGCGCCAAATGCAGCCACTTTGTTTTTATATTTAACTTTACTGTTCAAGTATTCCAGCACTGTTATATGCGGATTGGCCGGATAAGCATTGCTATTAATAGCTGTATCGGGATAACCTGTAAAAATTTCGCTGTAACCGGGATACGAAAACCAGTAAGGGTTTGCATTGTCTATCTTACTGCCGAGATTTCGATTGCCATATATCTGTCCGTTTTTTTCGATAGTGCTCCATAAAAAGGGCATTAGTTTTTTTCGTCTTTCAATGGCATCAGCCGCCCAATATTGGTTGTAAATACCTGCGCTATCGTCCTGGTTAAATTTTTTGTTATTGGCTAGGGCGCTGTCCATACCGCCAAAAACCTCCTGCCAGCGCAAACCATCGGTTGTAATGATGATGACGTTTTCGGCAGTTTGAGCTTGAGCCACACTTAAGTTTAATACAAGCGAAATCAGCAATATTATTTTCATAATTAAATGTATTGTTGAACCAGTGATTGTACAGCATCATCGATGAAGCACATCATACATTGATACTACCTTAATGCTTTTGGCATCAACTGTTTTATTTAAAATTATTATTTCTTTAGAACCCGGATATAAATTAAAATAGTTGTTGGAGAATTCCAATTCTCCAACATCAGAAGACAAACACACATATTTTGTAAATGCATTGCTCGTCACATAAAGTGTATCACCTGAAACTGCAACCGTATAACTCGGTTTTTGCAATTTAGTCTCCTTGGGTAAGCCACCTTCCTGCGCTGGTGTAATATCTTCTCTGTAAACTTCTTTAACGGCGTACCAGGCAGCTTTACGCTTGCGCCGGTAATCGGTAATGCTCCAACTTGTAACAGGCCAGCAATCGTTTAGCTGCCATAGCAATGTACCCATATTTGTTGGGTATTTGCCGCGGTGGGTGGCAATGCTGTTTCTTAAAATATAATACTGCAGGCATTGCGTTAAATAGGTATAATCTTCTAAAGAAAGCTTGCTGAGCCTTACAGAATCAATAAAATAACGGGTTAAATAATGGTTGAGTTTTTTAAACCCATCAGGGGCTTTTTGGTGCGATTGTACCACGGGAGAATACAAATACCTGTCGGCACTATCTGTGTACGATTTAACCGTGTTCCAATCGGGCATGGCCTGCATACCATATTCACTTACGAAGCGGCCTGTTTTATCGTTAAAAATTTCCCAGTCTTCAAGTCCCCACCAAAGTCCCCAATAATGGCTGTCGCCTTCGGTAAAACTTGCTGCATGTCCCCAGCCATTTTTTGGCGAGGTTGAAATGTATGGGCGTGTTCCATCAAATTCATCTACCCATTTTTTCAGACTGTCTTGAAACAATCGCTTGTAATCATTCCATACCCTTGCTGAATCGGCACCATGCAAATTAAATTGTGTTTGCCAGCCCCAGTTTTTCCAGGCTTCATCTACTTCGTTATTACCGCACCATAAAACAATACAGGGATGACCTTTCAATCTGTCAATTTGGTATATTACTTCCTCCCGTACATTGTTCATAAAAGTATCATCGCCGGGGTACATGCCGCCTGCAAACATAAAATCCTGCCAAACCATGATGCCCAGTGAATCACAGAGGTCATAGAAATCATCCGACTCATATACTCCGCCGCCCCAAACACGCAGCATATTCATATTGGCATCTTTAGCGCTTTGCAGCATTTTCCGGTAATCATCTTTTTTTAGCCTTGGTAAAAACACATCGCCCGGAATCCAGTTGGCGCCTTTAGCATAGATAGGTTTGCCATCTTTTTGAAAATAGAAGGACGTGCCGTTTGCATCTTTTTGTTGGATAAGTTTCACACCATTTACTTTAGTTGGATATGCAGGCATGATACGAGTTTCATTCCATCCTTCTAATCTTATTTCTTTCCAAACCCCACATCCTACAAACTTAGGCCCCCAATCCCAGCCAAACTGAAACTGTGCTTTACGAACATACACCCGATTATTATCCGGTAAAACCAATGGCAGTTTTGATTTGGCAATACTGTCAACCTTATTTTGGGCCGAATAAAATTTTATCAGTAATTCATTCTTTACTTTTTTAAGAAAAGGCTTCACATCAACTGTCCAGCCACGGAACATATTATCAGCCTGTAAGATTAATTTTCCGTTTAGATAAACAGCGGCGTAGGTATCAAGTCCGTCAAAAATCAGCTCAATATGCTTCTTAGCGAATGTGATCTTATCAACATTAAAAACAGTTTTGTATTCCCAATCCGCTCTATCAATCCATTGCAGTTTGGTTTCGTTATCTCGGTAAAAAGGATCGGGTATCAACTTATTGGCAAGCAGATCGGTATGTACCGTGCCGGGTACCGTTGCATCATACCATTTCTTTTCTATTAGGTTTTTGAATTGCCAGTTTTGGGTTAGTTCAATAGAGCTGTTTTGGGCATTCGTCTGAACGGGGATTAAGCAGATTGTGAGGATTAATAGGATAAGGCAGTTTTTCATTTCACAAACTTTTTAAATTAGCCATGATGTTATTTATTTCTTCCTCACTTACGCTAACAGATTTCAAATTTTCTTTCATTGCTTCATTGCTATAACTCATTTTGCCATCAATATTTATTCTTGCTGATGAATGAAATTCAACAGCGCCTGTTTTCTTCACCAATTCAATAATATTGTCGGCCCGTACACCGCTGCCCGGCATGATGATAATTCTTTCATCGGCCTGTTTAATTAACGCTGCAAGGGTTTCAGCGCCTTCCAAAGCTGTGGGTTGTAAACCAGATGTGAGTATTCTTTCGCAACCAATGTCAATAATATCTTCCAAAGCCTGCGATGCGTTTTTTACTCTGTCGAACGCCCGATGAAAAGTTACACCCATGGGATAGGCCAATGCTATAAGTTGTTTATATCTAACTATATCTACCGTTCCATCTGCATTCAACATGCCAATCACTACGCCGTCGCATCCCAATTCTTTACAAATTGCCACATCTGTTTTCATTACTTCAAATTCAGCAGCAGTATATAAAAAATCGCCGCCACGTGGGCGGATGATGGGATATAGTTCAATGTGTAAATGCTCCCTGGCAGCTTTAATAAATCCATAAGATGGGGTGGTACCGCCTTCACCGGGATTATCGCATAATTCAATACGGTGGGCACCTGCAGACTGTGCAAGAATGCAACTTTCAATATTAAAGCCTATAACTTCCAATGTAAAGATCACAGCAAAAATTTAGAGGGATGAATCTGGTTTTCGTTGTTGCTTTTTACACTAAACACAAATCCTTTTTGAATAGCATAAGCACCATACTGGCCTTTTTTATTCAGTGCTAAAAAACCAACCTGTAATGTCTTTGCTTTTTCCTTATCACGCTTTACTATTCTTTCCACGGCTTTTTTACAAGCCATTTCGGGACTATAGCCTTGCCGCATAAACTCAACCACTAAATGTGTTCCGCAAATGCGTATTACCTCTTCACCAGTGCCGCTGCTGGTAGCTGCGCCAATTTCATTATCTACAAACAATCCAGCGCCAATAATGGGGGAGTCGCCAACACGTCCGTGCAATTTAAAAGCCATGCCGCTCGTGGTTACTGCACCCGATAAATTACTGTTTATATCCATGGCCACCAAACCCATCGTATCATGGTTGGCAGATCCATCCTCAAAAAAATTAGGGGCGAATGGGCCGTTTTGTTTTTTACCTGCCTGTCCGGCAGGCTGGTTCTCTATGTTAATCACCGGTTTGTATTCACTTTTTTTCAACCATTCTTGGTACGCTTTTTTGCCAGATTCGGATAAGGCTTCGCTTTCTAAAGTAAATCCGTTTTCAACCGCAAACTGCTGTGCGCCTGCACCAACCAATATTACATGTGGCGTATTCTCCATTACTTTACGGGCCACCGAAACCGGGTGTTTAATTCTTTCAATACCGGCCACAGCGCCGCAATTGGATTTGTGATCCATTATACAACTGTCCAGCGTTACAATTCCATCTCTATCAGGATATCCACCCAAACCAACACAACAATTGATTTCATTTTCAATGTGTATGGCGCCTGCTTCTACGGCATCCAATGCCGTTCCATTTTTCGATAATATCTTCCAAGCCTCTGCATTTACCGGCATGCCGCTATCCCAGGTAGAAATTACAATGGGTTTTGTTGTTTGATCGAAACTATTTGCGAAAGATTTTTTTGCTGACAATAGCGGAGCCGTTATCGCACCAATCTGTAAAAATTTTCTTCTGTTCATCTATAGTTGCTGTTGTTTATTTATGATGCATGGAAAGCTTATTTATAATCTCGGTAGAAACCGCATCAGCATATATCCCAAAAGCACTGGTAATTACGCCTTTGATATTGCCATCTATCGATTCCACGGCATACACAACGTCTTGATCAGCCGGATTTGTATTGCCTTCGAAGCGATATACTTCTACAATTTCAAATTCATTTGGGTTCAGGCAGGTTTTGTTTTCGGAACAAATGATCTTATCAAATGCAATATTAAAATTGACAGTGTACCCTCGTTCCCGCAATCCGTTTAATGCACCCACAACAGTATCGTATGCTTTCATAATAAAAATTTTGGTTTGCAGTTTGCTAAAGTTACGAAATGCTAACCGCAGTTCTTTTATATAATGCTAAGTATATAATAACAATAACGGTAACTCCTGCCGTAATCAGAAAGGTAATCATCGCTCCAAAATTGTACCATAAAATGCCACAAAGACTACTGGCAATTAAAGCAGCAATGCTTTGAAAGCCGGTGTAGGTACCGATTGCGGTAGCAGTTTCCTTCTTATCAACAATATTGGTTATCCATGCTTTAGATATGCCGTCGGTTGCGGCTGCATATAATCCGTACAAAACAAACAACATAAAAAAGACGATCAGGTTATTATTAAATGCAAAACCAATATACACTACGGTAAAAACAGTCAATCCTAAGATGAAAATCTTTTTCAATCCTAGTTTATCGGCTAGTATGCCGACGGGATAAGCAAAAATGGCATATATCAGATTGTAAAAAATATAGACGCCTAGTATCGCCGTATCATCCAGCCCGGTTTCCTTCATCTTCAACAATAAAAAAATGTCGCTGCTATTAAATAAAGCAAATAATAATAATCCTGATACCAATTTTTTATACGCTGGTGTTGCGTTTTTCCAGTAACCCACAAACGCAAAAAGGCTTGCTCTTGGTTTTTTTTCAGATGAGCTGTCAATAACCGGTTTCTTTTTCTCTTTAATCAACTTTGTTAACAGAATGACTAAAATACCTGGTATAATTGCCCACAGAAAAAGTGATTTG
>JBBKXU010000157.1:0-4002 GCA_037969645.1 Ferruginibacter sp.
ATATTAAATCTATTATGAAATTTTTTATTGATACTGCTAATCTGGAACAAATTAAAGAAGCAAATGATCTCGGAATTCTTGATGGCGTAACCACCAATCCGTCGTTGATGGCGAAAGAAGGAATTAAAGGACAAGAAGCTGTAATGGCCCATTACAAAACCATTTGCGAACTGGTTGATGGTGATATTAGCGCCGAAGTTATTTCAACAGACTTTGATGGTATTGTTGCCGAAGGTAAAAAGTTGGCTGCTATTGATCCCAACATTGTTGTAAAAGTGCCCATGATAAAGGATGGGATTAAAGCTTTAAAGTGGTTTACAGATAATGGAATCAGAACCAATTGTACACTTATTTTTAGCGCAGGCCAGGCGATACTGGCGGCAAAAGCAGGTGCTACTTACGTTTCGCCTTTTTTAGGCAGGGTAGATGATAGTGGTTGGGATGGTATGGACCTGATACACCAGATGAGACAGATATTCTCTATGCAGGGATATAAGACAGAAATTCTGGCAGCGTCAATCCGCAACCCCTTACATATTATTAAATGTGCCGAAGCCGGTGCTGATGTTTGTACCTGCCCGCTTGATTCTATTTTGGGATTGTTAAAACACCCATTAACAGATATTGGATTGGCCAAATTTTTAGAAGACGCAAAGAAATTCGCTTAATCTACCAGTGTCTGACGGTTTGTAATTGTCTTAATACATGAAAATGCCCGGCAAAACTTTAAGTTTTACCGGGCATTTTGTTTAGGGTTGAATTATTTCCCTCTTTTAGTTTTTGATTTATTCATAATCTCGTCCATTGTTTTTAATTCAGGATCGGGCATTTGTTTAATATAGATGGAGAATTCTTTTATTAACGCCGGGTTATTTCTAAGACTTACTTTTATATCTACTTTTTTTACTGCAATTTCTCTGTCAATCCATAAACTGTTGCCGCTGAATTTACCGGCAGATGCCCAAAAGATAAGATGAGTGCTGTCTAAAGGCAGATATTTTCCATCGGATAGCTTTCCATCTATATTGATATAATTGAAAGTACCTTTCTTTAAACTATCAGTATAAAGATTAACATAAATACTTTCTACCTTTTGTGCATTGGCAGATAAAGTACATACCATAAATAAGCCGAGTAAATATTTCTTCAATTGTATTGTTTACAACAAAGATTGAAAAAATTATGCCACAGTTGCAGCAATTGTGAGTTTTAAATGTTAAAATTTAGTTGTTCTCAATTTGCGCCCAACTGCTGTAGAAACTTTTCTGAATTAGCTTTTACGTTTGGTGGTGGGTTCAAACTAAGTGATTTTTTAAAACTTGCTATCGCATTTTTTTTATCACCTTTGGTTGTATATGCTTCGCCAAGGCTGTCCCAGGTGTTAGCACTTTTTGGGAACCTGTTTGTATTGAGTATAAATATTTCAATGGCTTTATCGTTATTTCCGGTATTCATTACTTGATAACCGTATGCATTTATTTCCACTTCAGTGGCATTTGGCAATGCCGCTTGAATATTCTTTTCGGCCTCTGTTGTTTTGCCTAAGGCTGTAAGAATATTCGACTTTGTACTTTGAGTTGTAAAATTGTTGTTTAGTGATATTGCTTTATCTGTCCAGATTAAAGCTTCGTTCAAATTAACTTTATTTTGCAGCGCATAATTGGCAGCAGATACGTAGCCCTGCCAGCCAAATCCCATAGCACCTTTTAATTCAGCTGTGGCATTTTCCATCACTATGTCATCAACTGCATATTCAATTTTAACGGCAAATTGCTTTTTCTCCCAGTTTAAAACTAGTTCAGCAGTGTTTTTTGTAAGGTTAATAAAATCGTACGTGAGTAAATCTGTATTGGCAATGTTACTCAATTGTATGTTTGAGCGTACTAGATCATTGGCAGGATCGTAGAAGAAATTGCCCCAGGATTTATTATCCTTTGACAGAATAACTTCGCCACTGTTGTCTTTATTAATAACGAAAAACAATCCATAACTACCTGCAGCAACAGACTTTCCTGCAACTTTTACCGGGTGAGAAAAACTGATCACTGTGTTCTCGTTGGCGCCTGCACGCCAGGGAGCCGGATTTGCGGTGCCAAACTGTTGCACATTCCAGCCATAAGGTACCAGAGCCCCCCATATTTCCCTGTTATTTACCGAAGGCCTGGAGTAGTTTACATTAACAGTTGAAATGCCGATTGTTTGCGTAAGATTTGCAGCGGGGCTGGGTGTGCGTGGTGTTGTAATATTTTGCGATTGCACTTGAATAAATGCAAACAATAAGATTAGCAACGACGCAAACCTGATGGATAATAATTTTGACATGGCTGAATATTTTTAGTTGACGATCATTTTCTCTTTTTATAAAATACGAATCATTAAACTGATTGTAGTGTATAAACTGCCAAATGGTTGCAGGTGATGATAAAAGGTTTTATAGTTTATTGGGGGTTACAGTAAAAAATGGCATAGCTGTGCCGCATGAATTTGTAGCACAGCTATGCCCAAAACGGGTTAACATCTTAGATACCGGTTTTAATTTTTTACAAATTTTTGTGTAACTAATCCTTCTGCGGTTTTAATAGTAATGAGGTATAAACCTGCTTTCAATTCTGAAACATCGAGGCCGGTTCCGGTTTTTACTTTTGTAAACTGTTTTAGCATGGTGCCGTTAAGGCTATGCACTTTAACTGATAAAATAGCTTTATCAGGCTGAATGTTCAGGCTATTTGAAACAGGATTGGGATTGACTTTTGCAGCCAGCTTGAATTTAGAAACAGCAAGCTCACTATTTTCAGATTCAGCACTCAGATTGCCGCGACTGCTTTCAGCATCGGCCGTATTATCCTGTAAGTCATCATTGCCATGGTTCTTAACGCCAGATATCTTTCTGATATTTCCGGCAAGTGTGTACTCTGATATATAAAGGTCTTTTCCATTTTTTGTAGCCACTATGCCGCTGGGATACCTGAATGTTGCAACTGAGATATCTCCATCCAGATTGCCGGGCGTACTGCCTGCATATATTTCTACATCGTTCGATGCATTTGGATTGATCTTGTAAATCTTATTCTCCCCGTAGTTAGTGCCGTAAAGTGAACCTTTTGAATAAGCGATGAATGCCAGATAGGGCGCACTTGTTCCGGCATCCGGAACCGTTGCAATGTACTCAAGTAAATTGCTGTGTTTTTGCAGGCGGTATATAGTTCTGTCTAAGTAGTTGCCTACATAAAGATCGCCGCCGGGCCCGTAAGTCAATCCCACTGGTATATTAAGCGGAGCCCCTTGGTAAATGGTGGTGATAGTTCCATTCGACGTTAATTCATTCAGACTGTTATTTGCAGGATTTCCGAAATCCGCAATGGTAAATATCATATTGTTTCCGCCATGTGCCCTAATCAATCCTGATGGCGGCCCGTTAACAGGATAGGTGTTTAAAAGCACTCCGTTTTTATTATATTTTCTTATTGCGGAACCACTGTATTCACACACGTACAGATTATCGTGTGAATCAAATGCAAGTCCGTTGGGGTTTTGGAGCCCGGTAACAAATACTGTTGCATTTCCTGATGGGGTTATTTTGTAAACCGAAGTGCCAATAAAATCAGAGCCATACAGATTACCCTTTGAATCAAAAGCAAGTGCATCGTTAACATTTGCTGTTGGAGAATTTAAAAATGTTGAAACTGTTTGCGTATATCCGGTTAAGGACATAACAATGGCAAGGAAAGTGATGATTGCTTTCATGTTTTATTTTTTAAAGGTTAATAAATAAATCAGTTTAGATGGGATGCGGATTGTAGTGTTGGCTTATATATGCATATATAAAATTACCGCAGCATCAATCTTACATATTGTGTTGTAAAATGACTCTGGAAATTCATAAAAATAAATTTCGCAAAAATACGTGCTGCACTATATAGACAAATGCAGATTAGATTATGCTGCATGAATAGTCACTTTTTTTTAAAATCACTGAGATAAAATAACTATAAAGGGTAGATG
>JBBKXU010000158.1:0-3382 GCA_037969645.1 Ferruginibacter sp.
GTCTGTAAGGCTATTACGCCGGGCAATACGATCTTAGGATTAGCAAAACCTTCCAGATTATTAAATGCTGCAGGAATTTCAATGCCTAATTCTCTTAAAGGTTCTCCGTAAGCAGCCAGCACCACTTTGCTGCCGCTGTTTAATGAGGTACCCGAGTAATCAAGCGTATCAATAGTGGTGTTAGTGTAGAAATGAATATCTCTTTTCAAATCAATTCGCCGTAAAACAAAATCGAAATAAGCTTCAATATTATTTGTGCCCAGTCCATTATCATCATCCGAAGTAATGAATAAAAATTTGGCCAAGCTTAATTGCCCGGTACCCAAAATATGATTGGCAATGGTTAAAATCTCGGCAGGTTGCTTTGCAGGAGCATAAGGTGTATATCTTTCACTGCCTATTGCTAGTAACAGCGGATGAACACCCGCAGCATCAACAGCATGTACTTCTTTTAGTCCCGGGATTTCTTGTTGTAATGCTTTACTTGTCATTTTATGTATCAACTTACCAAAGCTGGTATCTTCTTGTGGTGGCCTTCCAACAACAGTAAATGGCCATATTGCATTCTTACGTGCATACACTTTATGCACTTTCATCAAAGGAAAATCGTGGGTAAGACTGTAATAACCTAAATGATCGCCAAAAGGCCCTTCGGGTTTATTTTCATTGGGATATACTTCGCCGGTAATTACAAAATCTGCATCAGTACTAATGCAAAAATCATCTTTGTAACAATACCTGAATCTTCTGCCACCCAAAACACCTGCAAAAGTCATTTCGCTGATGCCCTCTGGCAAAGGCATTACAGCGGCTACACTATGTGATGGTGGGCCGCCTACAAATACACTCACTTTAAGCGGTAAGCCTTTTTTATTGGCTTTATTTTGATGAACTCCAATGCCTCTGTGCAATTGGTAATGAAGTCCAACTTCTTTATTGGTTTCGTAATTATTGCCAGACAATTGAATGCGATACATGCCCAGATTGGCATTCATGATGCCCGGTTTATCTATATCCTCAGTATAAACTTGCGGCATGGTTGCAAATGCACCTCCATCCATTGGCCAATGATGTATTAGTGGAAGATCGGCAATTTGTATTTCTTCAAATAAAACCGGTTTTTGCAGCGGATTCTTTTTGGGCAAAGCTTTGAGTGCAGCTAAACCAGCACTGAAATTTTTTATCGGACTTTTTATTGCCTTAACAGGATCTTCTTTTAACTCAATTAACTGCTGTACGTTTTTTAGTGTATTCCGAAAGATGAACTCGCTTCTTTCTAAGCTGCCGAAAATATTAGAGACCGCTCGAAACTTACTACCCTTTACATTTTCGAAAAGCAATGCTGGCCCTCCGGCTTCATGTACACGCAAATGAATAGCTGCCATTTCCAGGTAGGGATCAACTTCTTCCGTAATACGGATAAGCTGCCCGTTCCTTTCCAGGTCAAGTAAACATTCTTCTAATGATTTGTAAGACATGCGTGTTTATTTCAACGCAAATGTAAAACACAATAATGTGATACTGGATAAGAGCGTGTTTATTTAAATAAATTTAAATTGGTAAAGGCATCCAGTATCAAGAATCCGGTATTTTATTTCTTCATGTACATCACTTCTTTTACCAGCATTACCGTTCTTGGCACATCAGGTAAATAGAGTGCAACCAGATTTGGCGCATAGTGCATGGGTGCATCGGCAGAAGTAATTCTGCGGATTGGTGCATCTAAATAGTCAAACCCTTCTTTTTGTATGCGATAAGCTATTTCGGAAGATACAGAAGCAAATGGCCACTGTTCTTCTACAATAACCAGTCTGTTAGTCTTTTTTACACTTTCTAAAATGGTAAACCAATCCAAGGGACGAATAGTTGCCACGTCAATTACTTCTGCTTCAATCCCTTCTTTAGCCAGTTCCTCAGCTGCACCTAAGGCAACTTTCATCATTTTATTAAAAGAAACGATCGTTACATCCGTGCCTGGTCTTTTTATAAAGCATTTGCCAATGGGCAATAGATATTCTTCTTCGGGTACTTCGCCTTTTTCGCCATACATAACCTCACTCTCCATAAAAACCACAGGATCGTCATCACGAATGGCTGCTTTCAACAAACCTTTTGCATCGTATGGGGTTGAAACAGAGATAACTTTCAGGCCAGGAATATTTGCATACATGGACTCAAAAGCAGTTGAATGCTGTGCTCCTAACTGACCGGCACTGCCGTTTGCTCCACGAAAAACAATCGGGCAACCTACTTGTCCGCCACTCATTGCCAGCATTTTAGAAGCGGTATTTAATATTTGATCTAAAGGTAAAACAGCAAAGTTCCAGGTCATATATTCAACAATTGGGCGAAGACCACTTTGAGCCGCACCAACAGCAATAGCCGTAAAGCCTAACTCGGCGATAGGGGTATCAATCACCCTTTTTTCGCCAAACTCATCAAGCATTCCCTGACTCACTTTGTAGGCTCCGTTGTATTCGGCCACTTCTTCACCCATTAAAAAAACCGTTTCATCTCTACGCATTTCTTCCTGCATGGCTTCTCTAAGGGCTTCTCTAAAGGCAATTTGTCGCATCTGTAAAATTTATAATTAGGTTGCAAATTTATCCTATAAACAGCAGATGAACAAATAGATATTTAGTATTTGCCAGTGGTATCGGTAAGGGTTTTCATAAAGGAGATAATATCCTTTTTTTCGGCGCTAGATAAATTTAGCTTATCAAATGGTAAAGATTGATTTGTAGGTGCGATATGCAACCCTTTTCCTCCACCATCATTATAGAAATCAACCACTTCCTCCAGGGTTTTAAAAACACCATTGTGCATATATGGTGCTGTTAAAGCGATGTTACGTAGTGTGGCTGTTTTAAAAGAAAAGGTATGAATAGGATAACCCGTTGCTAAGTAGCGACCCGAATCAGCATCAAGTTTAGCATTTTTTTTATTGCTGGTTGATGGCACGCCAATCACTTCGCTTTCCATATAAAAATAACGCGGAGGTTTTGCGCCGCTGAACAAGGGCATAAAATGACAGTTACCACACTTGGCTTTACCCATGAACAAATTAAAGCCATTAATTTCCTGCTTTGTAAGCAGCGGCTTACCGTTCATGTGTTTATCAAACTTACTGTTAAGCGATACTAAAGTGCGTTCGTAACAGGCAATAGCGTTACAAATATTCTCAGCAGCTTTTTCTGTATTAGCATTAGGATAAGCCTTTTGATAAAATATTGTATAGGCAGGTTGTTTGATAATCTCTTCTGAAACAGTTTGCGCCGACCCATGCATTTCTTTGGCATTATTAAGTACCTGCATCACCTGATCTTCTAAATTGCGGCTGCGACTGTCGTGAAACAGATTGCGCTGCAGGGCTGCGTTCCAG
>JBBKXU010000159.1:0-3636 GCA_037969645.1 Ferruginibacter sp.
CTTTCTCAGCCGATTCAATCATTTTTTTGCCATCTTCAATATTAATACACAAAGGTTTTTCACAAAGAACATGATTACCGGCTTCCAGCGCTGCTATAGATTGGGTAGCATGCAGGCCATTGGGTGTACAAATGCAAACCACTTGCAGATTTTTCTCCGTTGTAAGTAAATCTTCAATGCTGTAATAGGCTTTGGCACCGAATTGTATAGCCATTTTATCAGCCTTTTCGACTATAGCATCGCAAACGGCAACCAGGCTACCGAGCTTTACAATTTGCTCAGCATGACGCTGTGCAATCCTACCGCATCCAATTATGGCAAATGTTGGTTTCATATTATGGCAATATTCAAAAAAAATACTTAAACTGCCGCTTAAAAATCAATATTTCTACGTACTTTTGCATCCAATTTAAAAAGAAACATAACAAAGACGTTATTAAAAAAACAACAATGCCTTATTTAACAATCGAAAAGAAAGCAGACATTTTCACAACTTTTGGAGCAAAAGCTTCCAACACAGGTTCCATTGAGGGCCAGATCGCCTTACTAACAACGCGTATCAATCACATTTCAAACCACCTGAAGACCAACAAAAAAGATTTCTCTTCGCAGAGGGGTTTAATGATGATGGTAGGACAGCGTAAGCGTTTACTAACTTACCTTAGCAAGCACGACCTTACCGGTTACAGAGCCTTGATTGAGAAATTAGGTTTACGTAAATAAACTATTCCAAGATGTAAATATTTTAATTCCCAACTAATTTTCAAGGTTGGGAATTATTCTTTTTACAGTATTTAATCATCAGATTGCTTTTTTACAACAAATCTAAAATCGCCAATCTAAAATCATAAATCGACATATGTCTTTATTAAACCCAAAATCAATAAAATTTGATATAGGTGGTGGCCGTGAGGTAACCATCGAAACAGGTAAAATGGCACGCCAGGCCGATGGTTCAGTAACCGTTCGTCTGGGTAATTGCATTTTACTTGCAACCGTTGTTGCCAACAAAGAACCAAAACCAGGACAAGGATTTTTTCCTTTATCGGTTGATTACCAAGAGAAATTTGGTTCTGCAGGTCGTATCCCCGGCTCTTTCTTTAAAAGAGAAGCCCGTTTAAATGATTACGAAATTCTTACTTCAAGATTAATAGACAGGGCATTACGTCCTTTATTTCCTGATGATTATCTGTGCGAAGTACAGGTTTTAGTGTCACTTATTTCGTCTGATGATGAAGTAATGCCCGATTCTATGGCTTGTTTAGCTGCTTCGGCTGCTTTAGCTGTTTCAGATATTCCCATTCAGGAAATTATCTCAGAAGTACGCATTGGCCGTGTTAACGGCGAAATGATCGTTAACCCAACACGTAGCCAAATGGCTGCATCTGATCTTGAATTCATCATTGCCGCTACCGATAAGAATATTATGATGGTAGAAGGAGAGAGTAATGAGTGTCAGGAAGAAGATCTGGTTAAGGCGATTGAACTGGGCCACGAAGCGATCAAATTGCAGGTTAAAGCACAGGAGCAATTGAGAGATTTGGTTGGAAGTACTACAAAGAGAGAATACACAAAGCCATATCGCAACGAAGAGTTGAATGCTAAGATAACTGCATTTGCACAGGCCAGAATGCTTGAAATTTCAGCATCTGCATCTGCAAAACATGAAAGAAGCGACGCTTACGCTACACTAAAGGAAGATGTAAAAACGCATTTAGGGGAAGAATTGTCTGATGAAGACAAGGCTTTGATTGGTCATTATTTTGGGGATTTACAATATGATGTGGTAAGAGATATGATGCTTAAAACCAAAAAACGTTTGGATGGACGTGGTACCGAAGACGTACGTGAGCTGCAGATGGAAACCGATTTATTACCAACTCCACATGGTTGTGCTTTATTTACAAGAGGTGAAACTCAATCACTTACAACGATTACTTTAGGTACTCCGTTAGATTAGTTGTTGGTTGAAAGTGCCAACAAATCAGAATACACAAACTTCTTCTTGCATTATAATTTCCCACCATTTTCAACCGGTGAGGTTAAAATGATGAGAGGTGTTGGACGTAGGGAAGTTGGTCATGGTAATCTGGCAATGCGTTCTTTAAAGAAAATGATGCCGGGCAAAGATTATCCTTACACTGTTAGAGTAGTAAGTGATATTCTGGAAAGTAACGGTTCGTCTTCTATGGCTACAGTTTGTGCTGGTTCGTTAGCATTGATGGATGCGGGTGTGCCTTTACAGAAGCACGTGAGTGGTGTGGCTATGGGTTTAATTATGAAAGGTGCTGATTTCGCTATTTTAACTGATATCCTTGGTGATGAAGATCATTTGGGTGATATGGACTTTAAAGTTACCGGAACCCGTGATGGTATTTGCGGTGTGCAGATGGATATTAAAGTTGACGGTTTACCGATGGATGTTATGCGCCAGGCTTTAGCTCAGGCTAAAAAAGGCCGTATGCATATATTGGATGCCATGTACGATTGTATGCCTAATGCCCGTGAGGAAGTTAAACCACATGCTCCTCGTATGGTTAAGATTATTATTGACAAAGAATATATTGGTGCGGTAATCGGGCCAGGTGGTAAAGTAATACAGGAAATTCAGCGTGAAACCGGTGCTACTATTAATATTGAAGAAGTTGATAACCGTGGTGAAGTGAGTATCTTCTCTAAAGAAAAAGCAAGCTTGGAAAGAGCTTTGGCTTGGATCAATGGCTTGGTAGCCGTACCGGTTGTTGGTGATACTTACGAAGGAACTATTAAAAGCATTAAAGAATTTGGTGCTTTTGTTGAGTTCTTACCTAAGAAAGAAGGTTTGTTACACATTAGTGAAATAAGCTGGAAGCGTTTGGAAACTATGGACGGTGTTTTCACCGAAGGAGATAAAGTGAAGGTTAAATTACTTGATGTAGATCAAAAAACAGGTAAGTTTAAATTGAGCCGTAAAGCTTTATTACCAAAGCCAGAGGCACAACCAAGACCTTAATATTTTTATTATAAAAGTAAAACCGGCAGCTTGTAAACTGCCGGTTTTTATATGTCGAAGTTTTGATAGTGTACGGTTTTAGTATTTTAGTTTACAGCTGTTTTTTATAATTACTGAATGTTGGTTACCGTTAAAACATATGTTTCATAGCCACCAGAATTTGTATTTATTGGTTCCTGATATTGATAACGTCTCTTAATTGATCCAGATACTGTTACGTTGATTGGGCTTGATTGAGATTTACCTGCAACAATAGCACTATAGGCCGATGGATCGCAAAATGTGCAACTATAAGCACGGGTTGTTCCATAGTCAGTAGCAAGCAACCATTGGCCGGCATAAGGCCCGGCGGAAGAATAAAACAGTTGACAAGGTACATTTGTTAATGTCTGTAATGCCAGAGTTGCAGTACAGCCAAATTCGGCATCTGCTGCTGTTTCATCTGGCGAAGATTTTTTACAGCCGATTGTGCCTAATATTGTAAAAATCGCCGCAAGAAAAAGCCAATGTTTGGCACTTTGGGTAATTGCTTTCATATTGATTAGTTTAAGTGGTTAAAAACATATAGACATGAAACTTATTTAAAACGCTGCTTATATAAATGTTATGGCAAACAAAAAATACATTCAACTGCAATTTGTAGA
>JBBKXU010000160.1:0-28184 GCA_037969645.1 Ferruginibacter sp.
GTCTTTTTCCATTCGCTCTGCCAATGCGGCTCAATCTTTCTAAAATCGTATTCCATACCCCTATCCCCAAAAGGGGGATTTGTTTTATTTTGATTAAAAAATATTTTTTCTTTTTTTCCTTCATCAAAAATGTGAAGGAAAAGTTATTTATCCGTAAATCAGTTCCCATCCTTTACATTCATAAAAATAAATCGGGCAGGCAATCGTTTTGAAGACAGCAAAAATACGGCAAAGCAGGTAAAATCCTTTATTTTTGCCCGTCTTGAAAAAGCAAACTTACTAAACCCGAAACAATATTAAATTATGGCTCAATTTGGAAAAGCAAGCAGTAAACGGGGGAAACCCACCTATGCCTACGCAATTATTGGCGTAGCAGTGGTGTTGTTTTTATTCGGAATCGTTGGCTGGTTCTTTTTAAATCTTCGTAAAACCGGAGATTATGTAAAGGAAAATATACAGGTGCAGGTTTTTATGAACCCCAATGCACAAAAAAAGAAAGTTGACAGTCTGCAAAGCTATATTACGGCTCTTCCCTATGCCAAGGATGTACAATATGTTACCAGGGAAATGGCGATACAGAAATGGAATAAAGCCAATGATACTACCTGGAAACAATTTTTAGACGAAAACCCGCTGCCAGAAAGTGTTGACTTTTTTATAAAAGCAAACTATGTTCAAAAAGACAGTCTGGATATACTTTCTATGGATCTGTTGACGAGGTTTCCCGGACTTATCAACGAATTCCAATTTCCGGCGGAAACTATTAAACAGGTAAGCAATTTTGTAAAAACAGGTGCTTATATCTTTTTATTTGTAGCCATTTTGCTTACAGTGTTGGTCGTATTTTCAATAGATAATACCATCAGGCTGGCCATGTACAGTAATCGGTTCCTAATAAAAACCATGCAAATGGTGGGTGCTACCCGCTGGTTTATTGCCAAGCCAATAAATGTGCGGGCTGTTATAAACGGGCTTATTGCTTCGGGCATTGCCATTGTTGCGGTTTGGGTTTCCATAATTGCTATAGAATCGTTTGCACCTAGTTTTAAAGTTTTACACGATAATACCAGTATGATACTGTTATTTTTAGTTATAGTTGTACTGGGCATAGGTATCACATTAATAAGCACCCATCGATCGGTAATTAAATACCTTCGCATGAAATTGGATGATTTATATTAATTTGCAGCTTCAATTAAACAAAAATGAGTAAAGAGAAAAAACACGTAACTGCAGGCAACACATCAACTCCTTTATTTGGAAAAGAGAATTATACCTGGATGCTTATTGGACTTGCCGTGTTGGCATTGGGCTTTTTTTTAATGGCTGGTGGTAAAAGCGACGACCCAACCAAATTCGATCCAAAAGAAGTGTATAGCACTACTCGTATTACCATTGCTCCTATGCTTATCATCATTGGTTTTATCATTGAGATATTTGCTATTATGAAAAAATCGAAATCCAATTAAGAATTAAAAATTAGGAATTAAGAATATATAGCGGAGTTTACTTCGCTTTTTTCTTTTAAAAAAAACAGATGAATACAACCCAAAGCATCATCATCGGCATTGTGGAAGGGCTTACAGAATTCTTGCCTGTGTCTTCTACCGGCCACATGATCATCACCGAAAAACTGCTGAACATTACCGAAGACGATTTTAGCAAAGTATTTACCATTGCCATACAATTGGGTGCCATTTTAGCTGTGGTTGTTTTGTACTGGAGAAAATTTTTCGATTTTAAGAACTGGCAGTTTTATGCAAAAATTGCCGTGGGTGTTGTGCCTGCCCTAATATTGGGTTTCCTGTTTTCTAAGAAAATTGATGCCCTGCTTGAAAGTTCTACTACGGTTGCCGTTTCTCTTTTAGTTGGCGGTATCATTTTATTATTTGTAGATAATCTGTTTAAAAACCCTACAATTGATAAGGAAGAAGATGTTAGTTTTTTTAGTGCCATTATGATCGGCGTTTGGCAATGCATAGCCATGATACCGGGCGTTAGCCGCAGTGCGGCATCCATCATTGGTGGTATGCAACAAAAATTAACCCGTAGTGCTGCTGCTGAATTTTCTTTCTTTTTAGCCGTGCCAACTATGCTGGCAGCTACCGGTTATAAATTATTAAAGTACTACCAGGACTATGGCGGTTTTTCATCAAACGAAATAAAACAATTGGCTATTGGTAATGCTGTTGCTTTTGTAGTAGCATTGCTTGCTATTAAATTTTTTATTGGCTTTCTTAAAAAACACGGCTTTAAAATTTGGGGTTACTACCGTATTGTAGTTGGTATTGCACTGCTCATCTTAATATATACCGGCTATATCAAATCTTAATATACCCACTGCTGGGTATTTGAATATAAATCTCTACTTAGTATCTATGCAATACTAAACATTGCTTATGAAAATTGTACAACCGTTCCTGTTAATCATAGTTGTCTCTTTAGGTTTTGCTGCCTGCATGGGTGATTATGGCAAAGAGTATAAATTAGATGCATTGCATAATGTGTATTATAAAGGCGATGGTGCAAAAGAGGCCGATGCAATTAAACTCGCCAATTTTTTAAAAAGCATAGAATATTTCCAGGACAGTGTTAATTCATCTGTGCAATTCGAAAAAATTAAAGACACGTTTAACCTGAACTTTGTTGTTGATGCTACAAAGCTCACATCGGGTTACGAAAATAATTTTTTAATTATTGGTGCATTTATTTCAGATAGTGTTTTTAATAATGCACCCGTTACCGTACAATTAACCAACGGGCAATTGGAGCCATTTAAAAATCTTGGATATGCAAAGCCTTTATCAGACTTTGATAAATAAGGCCAAGCTAACTGCTCATTCATTAAATCCAGGACCTCCGCTTAAAAAGCGGAGGTTATTTTTTGTAAAGAATAGCCTGATATTTCCTATTTTCATCGCACCTTAACAAAAAACCATGCAAACTGCATCAAAAAAAGTTATTAATGGATGGGCCATGTACGACTGGGCCAACTCGGTTTACAACCTGGTAATTACTACAACTTTCTTTCCGGCTTATTATGCATTTGTTACCAGTACTTCCAAATTTCCGGATGGTATTAGTTTTTTAGGCAGGCGCTTTGTAAACACTGAACTTAAAGATTATGTGCTGGCCTTTGGATTTTTAGTAATTGCGATACTCTCTCCCATTTTATCTTCAATAGCAGATTATAAAGGAAACAAGAAAAATTTTATGCGCTTTTTTTGTTACATGGGTGCAATTAGTTGCAGCTTGCTTTATTTTTTTGATGAGAATAATATCACTCTTGGGTTGATGTGTTTTATGTTTGCTGGCATTGGCTTTTATGGCAGCCAGGTTTTTTACAATTCTTACCTGCCGGAAATTGCAGAGGAAAAAGATCAGGACCGCATCAGCGCCCGTGGGTTCAGCTTTGGATATATTGGCAGTGTATTAATGCAGATGATAGGTTTTGGGTTGGTGATGATGATGCCCGACAGCCAGATGCCTTTGAAAATTACGTTCTTACTAGTTGGTGTCTGGTGGGTTGCATTTGCACAGATAACTTTTAAGCGATTACCTATTAGCCCCAAAATTGAAAGAAAATCAAAAAAGCATGCATTAGTAAACGGGTTTCATGAACTACAGATTGTGTGGAACCAGGTTAAACATATGCCGCAACTTAAAAGATTTTTAACGGCATTCTTTTTTTACAGTATGGGTGTACAAACGGTAATGCTGGTAGCCATAGATTTTGGCATAAAAGAATTAAAACTCGAAAACAGTAAACTGATTATCACAGCCGTGATCATTCAAATGGTAGCCATTGTTGGTGCCATTGGCATGAGCCGCTTGTCTGCTTTTTATGGAAATATAAAAGTGTTGTCATTAACAGTTTGTTTGTGGATAGCAGTTTGTATTGCTGGCTATTTTATGCATACCGAATTACATTTCTACATTATCGCATCGCTGGTTGGCTTGGTTATGGGCGGCATTCAATCGCTCAGCCGCTCAACTTACAGCAAGCTTATGCCCGAAACAAAAGATACCGCATCATTCTTTAGTTTTTATGATGTAACCGAAAAATTAGCCATTGTAATTGGCCTGTTCAGCTTTGGTTTTATTGAAGGCTTTACCGGAAATATGCGTAACTCAATTTTGGCATTGGTTACCTTTTTTGTCTTGGGTCTTATTTTCTTAATACTTACCGGCCGTGCACAAAAAAAACATGCCGTAACTTTATAAGATGAAACTATATACCATAAATACAGGTTATTTTAAATTAGATGGGGGCGCCATGTTTGGTGTGGTACCAAAAAGCATGTGGCACAAACTTAACCCCGCCGATGAAAATAATATGTGCAGCTGGGCACTACGTTGTTTATTGATTGAAGATGAAGGCAGGTTAATTTTAATTGACAACGGCATGGGCGATAAACAGGATGCCAAATTTTTTGGGCACTATTATTTACATGGCGATGATACACTGGATAAATCTTTAGCACAACATGGTTTTTTTAAAGATGATATTACCGATGTTTTTTTAACGCACCTGCATTTTGACCATTGTGGTGGCAGTATTGTAAGACAAGGCGAAAAATTAATACCTGCGTTTAAAAATGCAACATATTGGAGCAATGAAAACCACTGGAAATGGGCAACAGAACCAAATGCCAGAGAGAAGGCAAGCTTTCTAAAAGAAAACATTCTGCCAATGCAGGAAAGCGGACAGTTGAAGTTCTTAAGCATGAATACCACTACTGTCGACAACTCCCGCCTCCCAACTCAAGACTCAGGACTCTCACCACATCTATCCTTCTTCACCGTCTCGGGCCATACCGATGCCATGATGCTGCCTAAAATAAATTACAAAGGAAAAACTATTGTTTTTATGGCCGATCTTTTACCATCAGCGGCCCATATACCGCTGCCCTATGTAATGGCTTATGATATGTTTCCGCTTACAACTTTAAATGAAAAGAAATTATTTCTAACAGAAGCAGAACAAAACGATTACGTTTTATTTTTTGAGCATGACCCAAAAATTGAATGCTGCAATCTGCAAATGACGGAGAAGGGCGTAAGGGTTAAGGAAACATTTAAGTTGAGTGATCTATAAATGTCAGGCCACTACTAATACTCTTCAAATTTAAAGACTGTTTGAAATCGTTTAGCTACAGAAGATATACAACTCTAGACAGTGGCCAGACATTTAATTATCTGGTACTAATCAACGAGGTCAACGGATGCCTCAGGTTCTTATAACTCATCATATCTACTTTAATACTGCCAACCGCAATCGGACTTTCGGCTCTTAATAATAAATGATTGGGATCATCACTTAACCAAGCAGTCATTTTTTCGCCACCTTCAAAAATGGTTCCTTTAAGCAAGAGTGGCTTAATTTTTATAGCGTTAAATTTTCCATAGCGTGTCTTTATTGTTTCTTTACCCATGTATCGGATATACATGTGGAACACCTCGTCATCCAGAAACATATCAAAAAGTATTTTGTCATTCACTTTGTACTTATCAAAATCAATATTCCGTACATAGTAAACCATACTAACCACATCCTGTACGCAATTGGGAACATCAAAAACGCCATTGGTACTTATTGCTTTATTGGCATCCTGGTTAAAAGAAACATTGTTATATTTTTTATACCCGCCTTCATCTACATTTCGAACAAATTTCGCTGGCAGCAGACTTGCCGTATCTACATAACTTTCGTATTTATCTCTTACCTTAAAAAAATTATCGAAGAAAGAATAGGTAGAACCTGTACCTGTAAAATGATAAACTGGCTTACCATTATAACGCTCAAGCGATGAAGTAAAAACTGCTTCGCCTGCGCCTATATACATACCTAAGCTGTTGTAAAAAACTTTCATCTTTACTTCCTCATCTGCTTTAAAGGCACTGTTTTTTATTTTACAGGTATCTCCATATTTTGAAGTAAAACTTAAACAGCAAAAACTCAAAACAAATAAAAACATTTTAAAGTACCTGATCATTTCTCTTTCTTTATTTTAATTCCCAAAATTAATAAACTACCTATTAGTGCCGGTATAAAAAGGTTTACAAACCATATCCCGAAGGTTGCGGTCAATATCCCGATTGTATTACTGCTGTAGGAAAACAAGGTTTTAGCAACGGTACCTCTTATACCCAGTTCTGCTATGGCAAAAGATGGAATGATTGCCAGAATCCAGAACATAACAGTAACTAAACAAAAACCCGTCCAAACATTTTGCTCTACCTGCAGTAATTGAAGCATAAAGATGTATTGTAAAACGAACACAACATAACGAAAGAACGATATAGACAGTAACCTTAACAAAATATTTGCATCAATTGTTTCTAAAACGTTAATGTATTTCGAAAAACGGTCGGCATAAGGTAATTTTTCCAGCAAGCGTACCAGCCAATTGAGTCTGAAAAAGAAAAACAAAAAAACAATGGTACCAATAATACTGCCCCACAAAAATATACGAACCCAAAAAGCGGATATGCCCATTAAGGTCTCTGAATTATCCATCGTGAAAAAAATATAGGCCAAACCCAGGCAACCCATCAGCATCGTAATAATCAGCTGCGCCATACCTCCGGCCATTGACAAGGCAATTGCTTTTAGACGATTACCGTCGTTCACAAAAAGAATACGTCCGCCATATTCGCCAATGCGGTTGGGTGTGTTTAACGACAGTGTAACACCGCACAAAACAGATTTAAATGCTGTGATAAAACTCATGGGTTGCACCGCTTTCATCAGCAGTTGCCATTTACGGGCCTCCATGCCCCAGTTTACAAAAACAAATAAAATAACCAGCCAAAAACGCCAGGCATCCGGGCCAAAAGGCATAGCTTTTATCAACGCCAATGATGTATCGATGTTGGGCTGGGCTTTAACCTGCTGGTACAGCGAATAAAATAACCATACCGCCAGCAAGGGGCCTATAATCCACTTGATTAATATTTTGATACTTTTGTTCAATACACAATGTTAATTCAATTAATACTAAGTACTGCTTAACCGAATTTAGCAAGGCCGTACGTGGAAAAAATAAAGATTTTGCAAAAGAACACAAATATTATTTTAGGTATCGATCCGGGAACCATTATTATGGGCTATGGCTTGGTAAAAGTGGAGGGTAATAAAATTTCATTGCTGGAGATGGGCGTTTTGCAGCCGGGAAAAGTTAAAGACAGTTACAAAAAACTGCAGTTAATTTTTAATACAGTAAGCGGCCTTATTACCAAATACCAGCCTGATACTTTTGCGATTGAAGCTCCGTTCTTTGGCAAAAATGTACAGAGCATGCTTAAACTTGGGCGTGCACAAGGTGTGGCTATTGCCGCAGCCATGCGGCATGGACTGGATGTAACCGAGTACTCACCCAAAAAAGTAAAGCAATCTGTTACGGGCAATGGCAATGCTGCCAAAGAACAGGTAATGAAAATGCTGCAGCAGATATTGTCGTTTACCGAAGATCCAAAACATTATGATGCTACCGATGCTTTAGCAGTAGCTGTCTGTCATTATTTTCAACAAAAAACAGCATTGCAGGTTGGTGGCGAAAAAGTAAATGGCTGGAAAGATTTTCTAGCTAAGAATCCAGGAAAAGTAAAGTTGCAGAAATGACACTGATTTACTTAACCTGCTATTAACAAAAATTATCTCTGAGCAGTTTAATTTCAAGGATTATAAAAAGATTATAAAACCAAATGGTAATTCGTTCCAAAACATTGCGGTTGGTAATTTTAATCAGCACAGTGCTGATTACCCTTATTGTGGCTGTACAATTGGTATGGTTGCAAAAGGTTTACCTGTATGAGGAGAAACAGTTTAATATAAATGTTTCCAAAAGCATCCGAAGCTTATACACCGATATGGAATTGGTAAATGATGCATCGGATAACGTGCAAAAAGTGGTTGAAAACGTTAATCCTGATGTGTATTTATTAAGAATTGATTGCAGTCCCAACCTGGAGCAGCTATGGGTAAATTTGAAAAGCGAGCTCACCGATTTTGATGTGTATACCGATTGCCGGGCGGCCATTTACGATACTGCACAAAAAAAATATACAGCCGAACAATATATAAATTTACCCGATTCCTATTTCCCATCCGAAAAAGAAAAGGACTTACCGGTTTACGATCGTGCTTTTTCATATATCGCACTTTATTTTCCGCACCGGGGGCAGTATATCATTAATCAAATGATGTTCTGGATAGCCAGCAGTGGGCTTTTGCTATTAGTTTTGATAGGTTTTGGCGTCAGCATTTTTTACCTGTACCGGCAAAAATTCTTTAACGAAACGCAAAAGGATTTTGTAAATAATTTTACCCATGAATTTAAAACACCGCTGGCGGTTATTAAAATTGCCGCCGATGTACTGCAGCAAAAAGGCATTGTAGATAAGCCCGATAAGCTTCAAAACTATGCAGGCATTATTCGTGAGCAAACATCGCATCTACAATCACAAGTGCAGCGTCTTTTAGAAATAGCTTATACCGACCGCAGTAACCTGCCACTTGAAAAAGAAAAATTCGATGCTAATTTATTAGTTGAAGAATCAATTAATGATCTGCAACCGCTGGTTGAACAAAAAAACGCAGTTATAAAAACGAACTTTATACAGCACGATGCAATAATCAATGCCGATAAGCCATATTTGAGATTATGCCTGATTAACCTGCTTGAAAATGCCATTAAATACGCAGCGCAACCGGTCATTGAAGTGAATACAAATTTAGAAGCAAACTATTTCTGCATTGCCATAAAAGATAATGGCATAGGAATTGCACCTGAGCATCAAAAGAAGATATTTGAACGCTTTTATCGAATTAAAGATGGCGAATTGCATACCAGCAAAGGATTTGGGTTGGGTTTAAATTTTGTAAAAAAAGTAATCGACACTCATAAAGGTAAAATTGAAGTAATCAGCGAACCAGGAAAAGGCAGCACGTTTACAATTAAATTACCTCGTAAGTAAAAAACAAGAATATGTCTAAAGGAAAAGTTTTATTGGCCGAAGATGATCTATCACTTGGCTTTGTAATTAAAGATTCGTTGCAGGATATTGGCTTTGAAGTAACCCATTGTCCTGATGGCGAAGTAGCCTGGCAGCATTTTCAAAAAAAGGAATTTGATATATGCCTGCTTGATATTAATATGCCGGTAAGAGATGGTTTTTCTTTAGCAAAAAAAATAAGGCAACTAAGTGATGTGGTGCCCATCATTTTCTTAACAGCGAAAAGTTTGCAGGAAGATAAAGTTAAAGGATTTCAATCAGGTGCCGATGATTATATAACCAAACCCTTCAGCATTGAGGAACTCATTTTGAGGATGGAGGTTTTTTTACGTAGGACCAAAAAATTACAAGCAGATATGGAAGAGGTTTACCAGCTGGGGACATTAAAATTTGTGGTAAACGAATTAAAAATCTACAATGGTAAAGAAGAAATTACACTCACACAAAAAGAATCGGACCTGCTGCGCTTTTTTGCACAACACGAAAATAAAGTTTTAAAAAGAGAAGAAGTATTGCTGAATGTTTGGGGCAAAGACGATTACTTTTTAGGCCGAAGCATGGATGTATTCATCACCAAACTACGCAAGCATTTTAAGGCCGACCCTAACATAGTACTAGAAACCATACACGGCGTTGGTTTCCGACTTCAGGTAAAATAAAATTATAGCTTCGCCAGAATTTTTTCCTGCACAGCTTTTAGCTCTTCCTGCGTTGGGTTAAGTTTTGCTCTGGTAAAATTTAAATCATTAGGTGAACTGATTGGTATCAGGTGCATATGCGCATGCGGCACTTCTAATCCAATTACACTGATGCCGCATCGTTTGCAATTGAATGCTTTTTCAATAGCATGAGCGATGGGTTTTGCAAATACCAGCATCTCTGCCAGATAATCATCCGGCACATCGAAAATCTTATCTACTTCAATTTTAGGCACAACCAATACATGGCCAGTCACTAACGGTTCAATATCCAAAAAAGCAATGAACTTTTCGTTCTCTGCGATTTTATGCGACGGAATTTCGCCGTTTATTATTTTTGTAAATACTGACATAGAAGATGTTTTAGTAAATATACGGCACAAAAAAACCCATTCAAATTTGAATGGGTTAAAATTTATTTTGGATGGTTACAATTCAATCTTTTCAATTTTGAATTTTAGCACACCAGCAGGCACCTGCACTTCAACAGAATCGCCAACTGCATTTCCCAACAGGCTTTTACCGATGGGTGAAGTAACAGATATTTTTCCAAGCTTTAAATCAGCTTCGTTCTCCGAAACTATTTTATAAGTTACTTGTTTTTTAGTACTCAGGTTAGTTAAAGTAACTTTTGTAAGTATTGATACTTTACTCGTATCAATATTACTCTCATCCAATATCCGTGCATTAGCAATTACACCTTCCAGGTACTTTATTTTTGCTTCCAACATACCTTGTGCTTCTTTGGCAGCATCGTATTCTGCATTTTCTTTCAGGTCACCTTTTTCACGTGCTTCCCCAATAGCATAACTTGCAGCAGGCCTGTCTACACCTTTCATATGCTGCAGCTCATCCTTTAACCTCTCAAATGTTTCGGCTGTTACATAATTAGTTTGACTCATAGTATTCCGTTTAAACAATAAAAAAAATACAACGCCTCAGTAAGCCTAAGGCGTTGCATGTATTACAAAAATAGTAAAAATTCTAAATTTCCAGCTTTTCCAGGATTACCGCACTCATTTTATAAAATGCCTCATTTGAATATCCGGCAATATGTGGCGTAACTAATACATTGGGCTGTGCTGTAAGATAAGCTATTTCTTCCTTTTCCAAAGCAGAAAAACTGCTTAAATCCTCATTTTCAAGCACATCGAGGGCAGCTCCGGCTATAATTTTTTGGTTTAAGGCTTCAATTAATGCCGATGTTTGAACTACCGAACCCCTGGAAGAATTTATTATATATGGCTGTTGTTTTAATGCATTAAAAAAGTTTTTATCAGCCATATGCCTTGTTTCTTCCGATAAAGGGACATGAAAACTAATTACATCAGCGTAGCGGCAAATCTGATCCAGGTTAGCTTCTTTTATGTAATCATGTCCAAATCCCAATTTATTTTTATCATAAGCCAACACCGTTACGTCAAATGAGGCAAGCAACCTGGCTAATGAACTTCCGGTATTTCCATACCCGATAATGCCAACAGTTTTACCAGCCAATTCTGTACCCCGGTTTTCTTCTCGAATCCATTTACCATTTTTTATCTCCTCAAAACTGCTGCTGATTTTATTAAGCAGATTCAATAACATACCTAAAACATGTTCTGCCACAGCATTACGGTTACCTTCTGGGCTGTTAACACATTTTATGCCCTTACGCTCAGCATAAGGTACATCAATCAATTCCATACCGCTGCCTAGCCTACCAAGCCATTTTAATTTGCTGGCTTTATCTAAAATTACTTTATCAATTCGCAGTCTGGTAGTTACAATAATTCCTTCTGCCTGCTCAATTATTTCAGTCAATTCATTATAGGTTATTTCAGGAAGATACATTACTGTAAATCCCTTTTCCTGCAACGTTTCAATTAAAAAATCGTGCACTTTAGCCGCTATAATAACTGATTTTCGGGTGCTCATTTTGATGCAATCATACTTATTTCTACGTTAACATTCTTGGGAAGTCCTCTAACTGCTACGGTTTCCCTGGCGGGATAGTCGGTGGTAAAATAACTGCCGTAAATTTCGTTCACTTGCGCAAACAAAGCCATATCACTTAAAAATATAGAGGTTTTCAGTACATTGCCGAAATCCATACCAGCCTCTGTCAGTATGGCTTTCAGGTTTTTCATTACCTGGTTAGTTTCCGTAGTAATATCTGCATTCGCCAATTCAGGTGTTCCGGGTATTAATGCAATCTGACCCGAAATAAACAGCATATTATCATTTAATACAGCCTGATTATATGGACCTATGGGCGCTGGTGCATTTACAGTGTTGATTATTTTTTTCATGTTTATTTTTTATTTATTTACGTCATTGCAAATATATCTTTTCTTAACAACCTATTTTTGTAAAAAAAATTATGGCAATTATTGTAGCTGCAACAGATGAACAATGGATTGAATTAACTGCCGAAAGGCCGGGTATTCAATTGCAAAGGGTTAATGATGTTTCTACATTTAATCAATATCGAGATGCTGATGCTTTTTTCAGCCTTAAAGACAGTAATATTTTACCTGAATTCAGCTCATTAAACAAACCTGTTTTCATCAATTCGGTAATTCAAAAATTGAGTGATTTAGCTACACCAGCAAATGTTTACCGTATTAATGGCTGGGCTACTTTTTTAAACAGGTCGGTTTGGGAAATTGCAGGCGATACAGATGAAAGTACTGCATCAATATTCAATTCACTAAATATTAAAATTACCAAAGTTGCAGACGAACCGGGTTTTATAACCGCAAGAATCATTGCTATGATAATAAATGAAGCTTTTTTTGCCGTTGAAGACAATGTAAGCAGCAAAGCTGAAATTGATATTGCGATGAAACTTGGAACAAATTATCCCTACGGCCCATTTGAATGGGCAGAGAAAATTGGAGTTAATAATATTTTGTCGTTGCTTGAAAAATTGAGTGCTGCTGATACCCGTTACCTGCCCGCAGCTCAGTTGATTAAAGAGGTAAAGGAAAAAAAATAATGAGTCTCATTTTAAACATAGATACAGCTTCGGAAAATGCACATGTAAGTTTCGCAAAAGACGGAGACATTCTGCATGTACTTTACAATGAAACGCAAAAAGAACATGCTTCTTTTTTACAAGCTGCCATTTTACAACTTACCAAACTAATTCCTGTAAAATTATCAACCATTGATGCTGTTGCTGTTACGGCGGGCCCGGGTTCCTACACCGGTTTACGAGTAGGATTTGCCAGTGCTAAAGGTTTATGTTATGCTTTAAAAAAACCGTTGATAACACTGGGCAGTTTGGATGTTTTAGCAGCTTCTGCAGTTGAGCTTTTGCCGAATATAGACAAAAACTATTTGCTTTGTCCGATGATTGATGCAAGAAGAATGGAGGTTTTTACAGCCGTTTTCGCCAAAGACCTGACTTTAAAACTCGACCCATGCGCTATGATTCTTGACGAAAATTCCTTTGAAAAAGAATTAACCCAAAACCGGGTAATCTTTTTTGGAAACGGTTCAGAAAAATGGAAAAACATCGCTAATCATCCAAATGCCAGCTTTGAAAAAGTAACTCTGCAAGCAAACACCTTGAGTTTTCAGTCAAATTTGCATTATATTAACAATTATTTTACGGAATTAGCCTACAGCGAACCTTTCTATCTCAAAGAATTTCAATCAGTTATAAAAAAATAAAATAATAATCTTTAAAACCCGTTATAAATACACAAATAAATTTAATTGCATAAGCAATTATTAGTATATTTGTGATGTTCAACATTGTTCAAGCATTTTTAAAATTTTATCCTTATGATGGTTGCGTCTCAAACACGTGAGCAGGACTCATTGGGTTCTGCAAAGAATTCTCCAATTAATGTAGATTATAATGCGCTTAAAAAAGCGGCATTGGTCTTACGGGCTTTAAATCACAAGCTACGTCAGCAATTATTAAAATTAATTGAGGAGGAAAAAAAGATTACCGTTACAGAAATTTACGTTCGTTTGCGATTAGAGCAATCTGTAGCATCACAACACCTGGCTATACTACGTAAAGCAGGTATTGTAAATACAGAGCGTGATGGAAAATTTATTTTCTACACAGTTAATTACAAGCGCATCGACGAAATCAGCCAGTTTGTAAAAGATCTGGTAGGTTAAATTTCTGCAAAATTTAATTTCAGCGTTTGGGCAAATTGCCTGAACGCTTTTTTATTTTTACCTTTGTCCATTAATTTTTTTACAATGATTATAAAGCAATTATACACAAACTGCCTTAGCGAAGCGGCCTATTATATTGAAAGCGAAGGTGAAGCAGCGATTATAGATCCATTGCGGGATACAGATGAATATATTAAGCTGGCAAAAGAAAACAACGCAGGTATTAAATATATTTTTGAAACACATTTTCATGCCGATTTTGTTAGTGGCCATATTGATTTAAGCAACCAAACGGGCGCACCTATTATTTATGGCCCGGGTGCAAAAACCGATTATAAAGTTCACAATGCGGCAGAAAATGAAATTTTCAAATTGGGTAAAATAAGCATACAGGTTTTACATACACCCGGACATACACTTGAAAGCAGTTGTTATTTATTGAGGGATGAAAATGATAACCCTCACGCTATTTTTACCGGCGACACTTTATTTGTAGGCGATGTAGGTCGCCCTGATTTGAGCAGCGGCAATATGAGCAGTGCTGAGCTTGCTGGCATTATGTACGATACAATTCAAACTAAAATTCTTCCACTGGCAGACGATATAATTGTTTACCCTGCACACGGAGCCGGCAGCAGTTGTGGTAAAAGCATGGGCCCCGAAACCTTTAGTACCATTGGCGAACAGAAGAAAAGCAACTATGCGTTGCAACCTCAAACCAAAGAAGAGTTTGTAGCTGCGGTAACAGATGGTTTAGCAATAGCGCCAAAATATTTTGCCATCAATGCCAGTATAAATATGAAAGGATACGAGAGTTTGGAAAATATTAAACAAAAAGCTTTAACCGCATTATCAATAGAAGCATTCAAAAAATTACAAGCCGATGATGTGCTGGTAATAGATACAAGACACGCTTCTGTTTTTACCAAAGGGTTTATTCCCGGCAGTATTTTTATTGGACTAGAAGGCCGTTTTGCAGAATGGGCTGGCAGTTTGTTATCTTTTAGTAACCCCATGATACTTATAACCGAAGATGGTAAAGAAGAAGAATCAATTGTACGTTTATCGAGAGTTGGATTTGATAAGATGCAGGGCTTTTTGAAAGGCGGATTTGAAGCCTGGCAAAATGCCGGAGAAACAGTTGACATGATTATTGATGTAGAAGCGGATGAACTTGCCATGGATATACCTCATGACCCTAACATCGTTATAGTAGATGTACGAAGAGAAACCGAATTTGCCGATGGTCATATTGTTGATGCACAAAATTTGCCGCTTAACGAAATGAATGATGTGCTTAACCTTTCACATTTTGAGGATAACCAGAATTTATACATTCATTGCGCCGGTGGATACAGAAGTGTCATTGCTGCATCGCTTTTAAAACGTGAAGGCACGCATAATCTAAGAAATGTTTTAGGTGGCTGGGGAAAAATAAAAGAACAGGAAACAATCAAGACGCAGAAGGAAGCCAGTGTTTTAAATTAATCAGGGCGCAGGGTTGGTATCTATCCAGTTTTTACTGTACTCAACATTGTAATCCCATTTCCAGCGGCGGTGAGTCCAAAGATAATTATCGGGTTCTTCCTGTATTATTTTTTCAAGAAAATCTCTATAGGCCCGGGTAATTTCGCCGGTTGAAGTAGTTGCTGCATTTTCTGTACAAAGCGTACACTCAAAGATATAATGGCCCCTTTTAACAATTTTCGATCGCACAAAAACGATAGCTGTAGCATATTTCATGCCCCCTACTTCGGGTCCGGGAATAAATGGCGCAGGTTTGCTAAAATAGTTGAGCCAAAAAGCAGTAGCCGGATTGCCGGGATTTTGATCTGCCCCTAAAAAAAAGGCAAATCTTTCTTTAAATATTTCATCACGCCTTACTCTAAACTCGGTGGCTTTAATAAATAAAGTGCCGTACTTCTGTCTGATCTTTAAAAAAAGCCTTTCCATAGCAGTATTTCCGATAGGTATATAAACCGCATAAGAGGGTATCGTTTTAATGGATTTCGACATGAACAAACTCCCACACTCCCAGTTAAACTGATGACCGGCATGCAGTTGAACATTTTTACCTTTTTTTATCAGTTCATCAATGATAGAAAAATCTCCTTTACATCTTTTATCAAAGGTTCTTTCGCTCATTGAAATCAATTTAATGATCTCTAAAAATGTATCGGTGAGGTTATGGTAAAACTGTTTTCGTATTTTTTTCAGCTCCTTAATTGATTTTTCGGGAAAGGCAATTTTAAGGTTTGCCATTACAACTGCTTTACGATAACCAAATACATAATACAGAAAAAAATAAACCCCGTCGCTGATAAAATATATGACTGCAAACGGTAAAAGAGAAAGCAGATAAAGAAAACCGTAAATGATGAAATACATGATATTGATATTTAAAGACCGCCGGCATTAAGTGCAGCCAGGGGCGTGAAGATAAGCCATAATGGCTTTTGAAGAATTACTTGCCTGAGAAAATGGTATTTACAAAACAATATTCTGCACCATGGATAATTTATCTGGATAATCTGTATTAAAATGAAGCCCTCTGCTTTCGTGTCTGAATTCGGCAGACTTTACAATTAGATAAGCAACGGTAATCATATTCCGTAGCTCACAAAGCTGTGGTGAAACGATTGTCTTTTGATAGAGTGCTTCAGTTTCTGTAAATAAAAGATCAAGTCTTTTCATAGCCCGGTGAAGCCTTTCATTATTGCGTACAATACCAACGTAATCGCTCATTAATAATTTTAATTCCTTAACACTTTGTGTGATAAGAATCATTTCTTTTGGGGCGTTGGTGCCGGCAGTTTTCCAGGGAGGAAAAGCTCCCTCACCCCCTCTGCCCCCTAAAGGGGGAACTACTGGAAGATTGCTGTTTGAGACAGAATCTTTATAGGCTCTGTGTGCAAACACCATTGCCTCTAAAAGTGAATTGCTGGCCAGGCGGTTGGCGCCGTGCAGGCCAGTACTGGCGCATTCTCCGGCGGCGTATAAATTTTTAATGGAGGTCTTCCCATTTTCGTCTGTCTTGATTCCACCACAACTGTAATGTGCAGCCGGTGCAACTGGTATCAGGTTTTTAGTAATATCTATACCTATACTCAAACATTTTTCATAAATGTTGGGAAAATGCTCAACAAATTTTTCTTTACTGAAATGCCTGCAATCAAGAAATACATTTTCGGTACCGGCAATTTTCATTTCGTTGTCAATAGCTCTTGCTACTATATCACGGGGCGCCAGATCTTTTCTTTCATCATAGCGTTCCATAAACGCTTCTCCGGCATGGTTACGCAAAATACCCCCATCGCCCCGTACTGCTTCGGTGATTAAAAAGTTATGCCCTCTTATTCCTGTTTCATACAATGCCGTTGGATGAAACTGTATGAACTCCATATTTTCTATTCTTCCCTTTGCCCTGTACACCATCGCCACACCATCACCGGTTGCAATGGCTGGATTGGTGGTTGACCGATAAACCTGTCCGTTGCCACCGGCAGCTAGCATAGTAATATTAGAAAGTATTTTCTCTACTTTATTACCGGCAAGATCTAAAACATACACGCCGTAACATTCTATATCGGGCGTTGCTTTTGTAATGAGATACCCAAGATGATGCTGTGTAATAATATCCAGTACAAAACAATGATTGAGTAATTTTACATTTGGTTTTTGAGCGATAGCATCAAGCAAAGCCCTTTCCATTTCCCTCCCGGTTACATCTTTGTGATGCAATATCCGGGATTCGCTATGACCCCCTTCTTTTCCTAATTTATAATCTCCATCAGATTCTTTGTCGAACTTGGCTCCCCATTCAATAATTTCTTCAATTCGTTTTACACCTTCTTTAACTACAACTTCAACAATTTTCTTGTCGCACAAACCGTCACCGGCAATCAACGTATCATCAATATGTTTCTGAAAACTATCCTGATCAAAATCCATAACACCGGCAATGCCGCCCTGGGCATACTTGGTATTGGTTTCGTCGCTTTGTGTTTTGGTAAGGACGGTTATAGTTTTATCGGGACATGCTTCTGCAACTTTCAAAGCATAAGTTAAACCTGCTATACCACTACCTATTACGAGAAAATCTGTTTGCATACCCCTATCCCCTAAAGGGGGATTATTACGTTTTATGATTAAATATCTATCGCTCTTAAATCTCAAAAAAGAATTTCAAAGTATTGAACTCCAAGTTCCCCCTTTCTTTCGACTATCGCTCAGGATCGGCGGAGGGAATTTCAACCCAGGCCTCATTCTCCTTTAACAAATTTATCAACTCATCAACAGCAATATGACTGTCGATATTTCTTTTCACTACTTCTTTGCCTTTGTATAAAGTAATCTTTCCAACGCCACTTCCTACATAACCAAAATCGGCATCGGCCATTTCGCCAGGCCCATTTACTATACAACCCATGATAGCAATCTTTACGCCTTTTAAATGATTGGTTACAGCACGTATTTTAGCCGTAGTTTCCTGCAAATCAAAAAGCGTACGGCCACAACTGGGGCAACTGATATATTCTGTTTTGGAAATTCTTGTTCGTGTTGCCTGTAGAACGCCAAAAGCAATAGAGTTTAATAATTTAGTTTGAGGAGCTATTTTATTATTGCCGTAGTGATGACCAAAGCAAACACCGTCGCAAAACCCATCCAGCAATAAACCACCAGCTTCAATGGAGTAATGAATCAGGCTTTCATCGGTTGTTGCATGGCTGCTATCACAAATGATAATCGCAGGATTCTCAATTTTGTTGTTCATCAGCTCCACAAACATGCGGCGAATACTTTGCAAAGCATTCTTATTGGTACTGCTTAAACAAATCACCGCTGTTTTATCATCGCTCAGTTTTGTAAATAGTTTCTGCAACTGCAGGTCGGGATATCCTTCAGAATAACAATCCACCATTACAAAATTCAGCAGCGTTGACTTTTCGATATTTTCATCAAGGTATTGATCTGCCTCAAAGATGGGTACATATTTGTTTTTATCAGATGCTGATACCCATGCCGGTTGAAACAAAATAACTTTCAATGTTCCCGGCAAATCAAAATCTAACGACCGATTACAAAAGATATAATCTGCAGCAGCATCACCAATATTCCATTTATCTGTTGCAGCACTATATTTATACCCAATAGCTTCTAGGTCTGCTTGTGTTATGCTTTCAAACTTACTGAAATCAGCTATCACAATCGGAACATGCTTTGCGCCAACATTAGTCACTTCAAAAGTTTCTCTTCGGTTATACTCAAAAGGTGAATAAGGAAGCTTTATTTCTTTCGTGTCGTCATCCGTCGTCTGTCGTCCGTTGTCAGTATAACGTTTCACAATATCATTACATACCGGTATCTCCAACTCTGGATCTTCGGTTAAAGAAACACGAATAGTATCACCAATACCATCTTCCAGCAAAGTACCAATACCAACCGCCGATTTTATTCTACCATCTTCACCATCGCCTGCTTCCGTTACTCCCAGGTGCAAAGGATATGCTTCTCCAAATTCTTCCATCATATGATTGATGAGTAAGCGATAAGCCTGCACCATCACTTGCGGATTGCTGCTCTTCATACTCAGCACAATATTGTGGTAATCTTCTGCCCGGGCAATTCTCAAAAATTCCATGGCACTTTCCACCATGCCCATAGCCGTGTCACCGTAACGACTCATGATTCTGTCGCTCAAGCTACCATGATTAGTGCCGATTCGCATGGCGGTGCCGTGTTCTTTACAAATTAATACCAGCGGCGTAAAACGTTCTCTTATTCTTTCAATCTCTTCGGCATATTCTG
Source organism: Ferruginibacter sp. (assembly GCA_037969645.1). Classification (GTDB taxonomy): domain Bacteria; phylum Bacteroidota; class Bacteroidia; order Chitinophagales; family Chitinophagaceae; genus Ferruginibacter. Next base: position 19,647 of record JBBKXU010000160.1, read on the forward strand.
CGTCGGTATATTCTATCTGTTCAAATTTTTTCTTGTCAACATAATTACCGGGATTCACCCTTACCTTCTCTACAATTCTTGCGGCAATTTCTGCAGCATTTGGAGTAAAATGAATATCGGCAACCAAGGGTGTATTATATCCTCTTTTTATTAATTCATCTTTTATGTTTCGTAAATTTTCTGCTTCGCTTTTTGATGGTGCGGTAATACGAACCAGCTCCGCTCCTGCTTCAATGCAGCGGATAGATTGCTCAACGGTTGCCATGGTATCCATGGTGTCGGTGGTGGTCATGGTTTGCACACGTATGGGATGGCCGTTGCCTATTAAAAGGTTTCCAATCTTTACTTCTCTTGTTTTGAGGCGTTTATATGATGTAAGTGATTCGCTGTAAAATTGCATGTTGCAAAAATAGTGAATATCGGGCTGGTCTGACATTTGAAATGAGCAATAAAAAACATACGTGATCAGGCGGCACTTCAGATAACTACCAGTCTTTCTCCGGCCTTGCAGCGGTTGCCGGATTTACTTTCCTTAACCTTTCCTGCAGATTTTTTTCTTGCTGCAGCAGGGCTTTCAATTTCTCTTCAGCATCTTGCTTAGTAAGTTTTGAAGGCTGAGGCTTGGGCTGTTCCTTTTTCTCGTCCTCTTTTGGCTTGTCTTTCTCTTTTTCCTTTTTATCGTCTTTGGGCTTGTTATCTTCTTTCTTATCTCTATCGTCTTTTTTCTCCTGCTCCTTTTGTTGCTGCAATGCTTTTTGAAGGTTTTGTCGGGCATCTTCGTCCTTCGGATCTAATTTCAATGCATTTTTATAAGCATCTATACATTCAGGCAGTTTCTTATTATTCTGCAACACCACACCCTTGTTATAATAAGTTTTTGCTTTTTCGGCATTGGAATTTGTATTAAACAAAGCATTATCGTAAGCCTGCACTGCCTCATCAGTTTTTTTATTCTTGTACAGTGCATTGCCCAAATTATATTGAGCAGTTGGGTTTGCAGGTGCTTTTTCTGTTGCCTGCTTATAATTTGTAATTGCCTGGTCGTACTCCTTTTTTTCGTAAGCCTCGTTTCCTTTTTTAATTAATACTTTTTCATTTTGAGCAAAGGACTCAACTGGCAACAGGCAATTGGCAATAAGCAAAAAGGCAATAGCAGCAGAAGTTTTAGCAAGTTTTTGCTTATGCATGCTGAGTTTTTGTCTTTCAGAATAGAATAACTCAATAATGAGTAAAAGTAGTGCCACAGCTAAAAAATAGGGAAAGTAGTTTTTATAATTCACCAGCGAATCTTCTTTAACCGTTCGCTGATCCATACTGCTTAGTTGTGTACTCAGGCTGGTTACCAGATCATCGGTATTGGTAAAAAGCTGATAAGTACCGTTGCCCTTCTCGGCAATTTTTTTTAACTCTTCTTCATTCAATCGGGTTATAACAGTATTACCATTAGCGTCCAGTTTTTCCTGGTTGGTAAGTTCATCAATAATGGTAGAGCCTTGCGGAGAACCTATGCCAACTGTATTGATTACGATTCCTTCTTCGGCCATTTGCTCCGCCATTTTTAAAGCACCTTCGTCATGGTCTTCACCATCACTTATTAAAACAACAGCTTTGTATTTTTTCTCTTTTGTATTGAAAGCCGCATTACACATTTTTAACGCGTCTGCAATTACAGTTCCTTGAGTGGGTACAATTTCGGTTGAAGCAGAAGAAAGGTACATTTTGGCTGCGCCATGATCACCAGTTAACGGCATTTGCAGGTATGCTCTGCCTGCAAAAACAACAATGCCAATGCGGTCATTATTTAGACTTTCAATTAACTTACTCAGTGCCTGCTTTGCCCTGTCTAACCTGTTTGGCTTAATATCCTGTGCCAGCATACTTTTGCTTACATCCAATGCTATCATTACATCAATGCCACTGCGGTTCACTTTTTCCATGCCTTTGGGCGAACGCAGGTTCACCAAAGCGAAAACACCAAAAGTAAAAGCAACTAATACCAACACAAACTTTATGGCAAATTTTTGAGGAGAATAGTTTTTAATCATCTCCATTACTAGGTTTTCATCACCAATCTTTTTGATAGTTTTCTTCTTCCAGTTAAGCACAAAAAAATAAAGCAACAGCAGCAAAGGAATTGCTGCCAGCACTATAAAATATTCAATGTGTTGAAAACTTACATTCATGAAGTACGCAAAATAATAAAACTGGTATAAAGGGTAATGTTAAAAAAGATAATAAGCAATCAAACATGTATGAGTCAGGCCGCTTTCAGCGTTCCGACTCAGTTATCATCAGCACATTTTCCTATTTCTTCCCCTCAAAGAAACCGTACTGCTTAAGAATTGATTTTGTGATGTTCATTCTTACTGTTTTAATATCGGTGTCTTTATCAGGCGCTTTAACAAACGTTACAAAAAAGTAAACATGTTTATTTTCTTCAATCCAGCCAACCATCCAGCCAATAGCATTACCGTCTTCTTCAAACCCCCAGCCGGTTTTATAACTCAATTGATAAGCCGTGTTATTTTCATGCAACATCACATCCCTCACCATCTGCTGCACGCTTTTGCGAAATGGAAGCTGATCAAAATATAATTTTTTCATCAGTCCCAATTGCTCATCCGGAGAAATTTTCAATGTATTGTTAAGCCAGAAAGAATCAATGGGGCCGCTGATATTTTTATTACCATATCCAAGGCTATCAACCCATTGCTGCATGGTGTCTCTTCCAATTCGTCTGGCCACTTCCTGGTAATACGGCACACTGCTTACTTTAAAAGCTTCAGTCATATCCATATCTTTATTCCAATCTTCCTTCCATCTTTTTACACCATCCCATTTAATTACCATTTTTTCATCGGTAATTACTCCGGTTTGTAAACCAACCAGCGAATTAAAAACTTTAAAAGTAGAAGCCGGACAAAAGCGCATGGTATCATATTTCATATTGTAAACCGTTACTTCTCCATCGGCATTATTAAACATAGTAAAACAGCCATCAACTTTATTCTCATCGAAGTATTTTTTTAAGCTATCGTCGTTGTTAGCTTTATTCACTGAGCAGGAGGCAATAAACAATAGACAAAGGGCAATGGGCAAAAGGTTTTTATACGTAGATCTCATTTTCGAAATTTATTTTATTTTTTATTTAGATGTTCGGCAGTTGCTTCCAGGGCCTCGTAGAATTTTTTTCCAAACTTCCTGGTTAAGGATTCTTTTAAAAATACATACACCGGCACTTTTAATTTTTTGCCTAGCGAACAGGCGGCTTTACAGCTATCTTCTCGTGGCTCGTAATTAACATATATGTTATCGCTGTGTTTACTATTTTTTGTAATTACCGGAAACAGGTGGCAACTAATTGGTTTTTTCCATTTTATCTTGCCATCAATATAAGCTTGTTCAATACCGCATTTTACTATACCGTCTTTCCCCTGTATTCCATACACACATACTTTGCTGTTGATGGTGGGAGTTACCCAGCCATATTCCCTGTCGTACACATATCTCCCCTGACGGTCAATCTCTTTTCTACTTTCCTCATTCAGGTAAGGCAATACGGTTTCAAACACTTTATTTAATTCATCAAGTTCATCATTTTCAAGCGGGGCGCCAGCATCACCATCCACGCAGCATGCACCTTTGCATTTTGAAAGGTCGCACACAAAATGCTCCTTAACCAGCTCATCACTCACCAAAACGTTATCAATTGCAATCATGGCTGCAAAGTTAAAGATTTAGGAAGTAGCGGAAATGGAATAATTGAATAGCACGTAAATCAATCGGACGAAGATGCCAGATATATTTAATTAGCTGGCGCAGATTTATTTGTCCATTTAAAAGTATTGATAAGATGGTCAAGGTCTTTTTGCAAAAAATCATGCACCGGTTTTAAAGAATCGGCCTTTGGAGTAGCATTAAAATACAGAGCGCCCCTGAAAAAGTTTTTGGTAGTATCGCTCATAAAAAACTGCTTGGCTGTTGCCGCATTGCCGCCAACCCTGAAAAACACGCCGGTAATGCCGTTCTGCGTATGAAACAGGCTGTCGCTGATAGAACTGGCTATGGATTCATTTTTATTGGTAAGTTTGAAAGCATCGTTAACCATATAATCAAATACATTTGTGCCCAGGGAATCTTTATAAGTGCCATCGGCCTGCTTTATTTTATAGGTAGATTTGCCACCGATTGCTTTATAGCTTAAAAAAATAGTAGCGCCAAACTGAGGGAAATTTATATTGATCCAATAAGGGTTTAGCTGGTCTTGTTCGAAATAAGTGCTGTCCTTTTCAACCCTTGCATAAACGGGATACTCAAAAGTATAGGGGAAACCGTCTTTTTGAAAACTGGTATATTCTCTTTGAGGTAAATCAATTTTATAATATCCTTCTTTTTTAGAAGTATAGGTTGAGTTGCAAGCAGTGAACAAAACGCAATTGGCAATAAGCAAAAGGAAATGAACAATCGGCAATTTGCAGTGGGCAATGACAAACGGGCTACGGCGTTTTATTTTATTCATATTATTTACACTTCAGCACTTAAGCCACTTCGGGTGGTTTAATAGTAATCTTTATTTTATCAAGGCGGTTCTTATTAATCTCCAGCGGAATAAAAATAAAATCGCCGCTTACAATTTCTTCGTTCACTTGTGGAAACTCTCCGGCAATTTCAAGTACCAGCCCAGCCAAAGAATCGCTTTCGCCACGAATAGCATCAAAGGTATCTGCAGGTAAACTAATTGATTTACACACGTCGTTGATCATCGTCCTGCCTTCAAAAATATAATTATAGTCGTCTAATTTTTTATTGCTGCTTTCTTCATCATCAAATTCATCTTTTATTTCACCAATTATTTCTTCCATCACATCTTCTAAAGTAACAATACCCGAGGTGCCGCCAAATTCATCTACCACTACAGCAAAGTGCATGTGCCGGTTGCGGAATTCTTGCAACAGGTCTTCAATCAATTTTTGTTCGTGTACAAAATAAGGTTGGCGTAAAAGTGTATGCCAGTCAAAATCGTTGGGTTCGTTGAGGAATGGTAAAATGTCTTTGGTATGCAGCATACCTACCACTTCATCCAGGTTGTTCTTATAAACCGGCAGCCTGGAGTAATGCAGTTCTTCTACTTTTTTTATAGTGTCGGCAAAACTGAAATTAACATCAATACCGCTTACATCGAGCCGGGTACGCATCACTTGTTTAACAGTGGTGTCGCCGAATTTCCGGATTCCTTTTAAAATAGTTTTTTCTTCGGTGGTTGCTTCATGTTCGGGCAACAGGTCAATAGCATAGTCAAGATGACTGCGATCCATGGTTGAGGAATTTTCGGAAGCGAATTTCTTTTCCACCTTATCACTGTAACGCACCATGCTCTTGCTAAAGCGATAAAAAACACTGCTGAAAATTTCTACAATCAGTGATGCCGTTGCTGCAAACCATATCTTATGATGCGTGGCCCAAACCTTGGGTAACACTTCTCCAAATAACAACAACAAAAAAGTAACTGAACCAACTTTAATTAAAAACACAGGCCAAAAACTGAGCGCCAGACCGCCGATCCAGCTATCAATTAAAATATTTGAAATTAAGATGATGCCGATGTTCACAAAACTGTTGCTGATAAGCATAGAGGCCAGCAAGGTTTTTGGCTGCTCCAGCAAACTCACAATACGCCGGTATGCTGGTTGCTTTTTATTTCGCAGCATATTAATATCCTTAAACGTAAGGGAGAAAAAAGCAATCTCAGATCCTGCAAGTAAAAATGATAAGATGAACAGGATAACAACTAAAAATATAAGTACGGTGGTTGCGGCAGGTGTTATTGCCAGAAATTGAAACAAGAATAATTCGTTAGCCGAATGGTAATCCAAGACAGTGAGTTTAAGTGAAAAATTTATACTGTTGTCGTTTTATTTTAAACAGTATAAGTTTGAAAATCTTTTATAAAAATACAAAGTAGAATCTTTTTTAAAAAGGTAATCTTTCAGAACCATCTTCAGCCGATGGTGTTTCGGTATCCTGATCAGGGCCTTCAAAATCCTCCATACCCGGCGTTCCGCCGCTGCCGTCGGTTCTTTTATCAAGCATGATCAGGTTATCGCCTACAATTTCTGTGGCAAATTTCTTATTACCATCCTTGTCTTCCCAGCTGCGGGTTTTAAGGCGACCTTCTATATAAACTAAGCTTCCCTTGTGTAAATACCTTTGAGCCAGATCGGCCAAACCACGCCATAATACAATCGTATGCCATTCCGTTTGAGAAATTAATTTACCACTACGGTCTTTAAAAGTTTCGGTGGTAGCCAGCGAAAACTTGGCCACCCCAATATTGCCTTCTAAAAACTGCATGTCGGGATCTTTCCCCAAATTACCAATAAGCACTACCTTGTTTACACCTCTCATATCATTTATTTACCTAACGTCTTAATTTGAAATCCTTTTAAGCAATTATACTGTCAGGCTTTTTTTCACCCCACAGCAAATTTAAAGATACATTTTTATCTTTCAAATGCCCGTAGCTCATTTTGCGCCAAATAACCTGTAATAAATTTTGGAAACGGAAGTTTGGCGAGCTGCTTATAAGTTACTGCTTTATAGCCATTTAGCAAAGGGTTGATTTTTATTTTAAGTTGGATAAACCTGCCCCGTATGGTTTGGTGAGTGAGCTGTTGGATATACAATTCTGATATCTGTATCAACGCCGTTTTATCTTTACCTACAATATTTTTATAGAATGAGCTTGCCTTAATATTTTCAACCGTCAGTAATTTATCCGTTTCCAGTAAAACAAATTCATGCAGGTTTTCCCAGATATCTTTTGCTCCACGTTTTTTTATAAAGACCTTACCATCATGCTCAATAATAAAATAATAAAACCACCGGTTCTTTTTTACGAGCTTACCAGCTTTAACTGGTAGCAGGTCAATCTTATCTTGCAAACGGGCCTCACATTTTAGTTTTAACGGGCACTGTTCACACAATGGATTTTTTGGTTTGCATACAACCGCACCAAAATCCATTATGGCCTGGTTATAAATACCGGGCTGTTTTTTATCTAAAAGTTCCGCAGCTAGGGCGGTAAACAACTGTTTACCAGTAGCGCTGTCGATAGCTGTATCAATGCCAAAAAAACGGGATAGTACTCTAAACACATTACCATCTACAACTGCATATGGCAAATTATAGGCGAAAGAAGCAATAGCTGCAGCGGTATAAGGGCCAACGCCCTTTAAAGCCAAAATCTCGTCGTAGCTATCTGGAAATTTGCCCTTATTTTCTTTAGCAATAATCTTTGCCGTTGCAATCAGGTTTTTGCAACGGGTATAATAACCCAGGCCTTCCCAAAGTTTAAAAATTTTTTCTTCGGGTGCGCTTGCCAGTTTGTGTACCGTTGGATAAGTTTTAATAAACCGCTTATAATAATCCCAACCCTGCTCTACCCTTGTTTGCTGCAAAATAATTTCACTTAGCCATATTTTGTAAGGATCGGTTTCGCCTTTCCAAGGCATAGGCCGGTCATTATCTTTCTTATTCCAGTGCAAAAGGCTTTTTGTGAAATTTCTTTTATCAGCATTCATCTTTAATAAATATACAATTGAGGTTATTCTTTACTATCTATTTAAATTACATCAGCTTAACTATCAACACATTATACAAATACAATAAATAATCACTATTTTTACTTCTTTACAAAGTACCTGATAATCACCAACTTATTTGGAAATTTCGGATTTTTTGTTGTATTTTTCTAACAGTCACATTTTTAAAAACTATCAATATGAGAAAAGCAGACCTCATAAATCAAATCTCCGACAAGACCGGCATCCCCAAAGTAGATGTTCTGGTAACATTAGAAACCATGTTTAAAGTGGTTAAAACCTCTTTAGCTGATGGTGAAAATATCTACATACGAGGCTTTGGAAGCTTTATTACCAAAAAAAGAGCTGCTAAAATCGGGCGAAATATTAAGAAAAATATTGCTGTAGAAATTCCGGAACATTTTATACCAGCATTTAAGCCTGCGAAAGAATTCATGCTCGAAATAAAAACATCTCCCAACGTAAAAGAGAACGACGAAAAAGAGGATGACAGCGAAGACTAACGTACCTTTGCCATCCTGCAAAAATAACAGCAGGTTTAATTGATGCTGAATAAAAAATTGATATTTGCCCTTATAGGCTTGGTTGTTGTAATCTTAGTTTTCTGGTTTGGAACTACCGTTGCGCCTAAAAGCAAGGTAGAAACGTCCGCTGCCCCCACGGTAAAAGCATTCGATATCAAAAAATTTATTGAAGAAGAGAAGACTCATCTTACTCCCTCGCAGATTGTTAATCTTGGCAAATTAGAAAATAGTGTAACCCGTGGAGATGTTAGCAGTCAATTAGTTACGTCAAATACCCAATTAGCCGATTTCTGGAAAGACAGTGTAGGTTCGTTTGAGCCTTATGTTTATTATTTATCAGAAGCAGCTAAATTGGATAAGTCGGAAAAAAACCTCACCTTTGCAGCCCAATTAATTTTACATGACCTCAGATC
>JBBKXU010000161.1:0-3992 GCA_037969645.1 Ferruginibacter sp.
CTTCTTGGCATTGTAGATGCAGATCCGGGACCGGGAATTTTTCCATTAGGAACACTCACTTCTCTTGGCGAAAGTTTTGTCACCAAATTAAATGCAGCAGGTAATTTTGTTTGGGCAAGACGACTGGCTGGTGGTAACAACGGGATTCTAAGCTTAAAAACTGACGCATCTGGAAATATAATCACCACCGGTCTTTTTAATGCTACTACTGATTTTGATCCGGGTGTAGGTGTCTTCAATCTTACTTCAAATGGGCTACCAGATGCCTTTATTTTAAAATTAAATAGCAGCGGAAATTTTGTGTGGGCCAAACAAATAAGCGGCCCGCAACTGGAATTGGGACTTGCACTTGCTACCGATGTAGCTTCTAATATTTACTGCACAGGAAATTTTTCGGGTACCACCGATTTTGATCCGGGGCCCGGTGTGTTTAATATGACTGCCAGCGGAGCTTCCGATGCATTCGTTCTGAAACTGAACAGCGGCGGCAACTTTACCTGGGCAAAACGTATTGGTGGCAATGCGACTGCAGAAGCAACTACCATCTTAATTGATACGAGTGGAAACCTTCAGATTGCCGGCAGTTTTTCGGGTACGGCCAATTTTGACCCCGGGCCGGGCACACTAAATTTAACCTCGCAAGGCCTTACCGACCTGTATCTTTTAAATCTGGATATATTGGGTAACCTGATTTGGGCAAAACGAATTGGTGGAAACGGAGCCGACAGGGTAAGCAAATCCTCAATAGACGGGCAGGGCAATATTTTTGTTACCGGAACTTTTAGTTCAACCGTTGATTTTGATGCAGGCCCTGCCGTGTTTAATCAAACCTCTAATGGCGGCACTGATATTTTTTTCCTGAAAGTTAAACCAACCGGTGAATTTATCTGGGCCCGGCAGGTTGGAGGTGTTAAGGATGATCAGGGAATTGATGTGGCCAGCGACAATGCCGGGTATTTATATGGCGTAGGTGGGTTTCAGGCCACAGCGGATTTTGACCCCACCCCTGCTGTTTACAATTTAACTGCCGTAGACTCGGCAGATATTTATGTACTTAAATGGTATAATTGCCTAACTCAAACATTTGGAACCATCACTGATACCGCCTGTAGCAACTATCTACTGAATGGCCAAACCTATACCAGCAGTGGTATTTATACTCAAACTTTAGTTAATAGTGCTGGCTGCGACAGTATCCTCACATTAAATCTTACAATCAACGACAGAATTTTCACTTCTGTAAATGCAACCATTTGTGCAGGACAATCGTACTTTGTTGGCGGAGCATTTCAAACAGTGTCGGGTATTTATATGGACACTTTACGAACCAGTGCAGGATGCGATTCTATCATTACCACTAACCTGTTAGTAAAGCCCGGCCCAAAGCCAAACGTCGGCCCGGATATTAGATTGTGCAAGGGTGATTCAGCTGTACTTTCACCAGGAATATTTAATACTTATTTATGGCAGGATAATAGTACGAGACAACAGTTTACAGTAAACAGCGCAGGGCAATATTGGGTACGGGTTACTGATGTTGATAACTGCGAAGCTACAGACAGTATGTATGTGCTGGCCATTGATACATTGCCCGAAAATTTTCTACCCCCGGATCAAGCTTTATGTTACGGTAAAACGCTTGACATTATTGTACCGGGATATAGCAGCTATTCCTGGAGTACAGGATCGGTTAATGACCGCACCAGGATTTCGGTACCGGGTACATACATGCTCACGGTTAAAGATATGCAGGGCTGCAGTGGAAAGGACACGATCAGGCTTGAAAGAAAAAATTGTATTGCCATTGGCATACCGAATGCTTTTACGCCTAACAATGACCGGGTGAATGATATTTTTAAGGCTACCGTTTTCCAGGATGTTGTAAAATATTCGATGTTGGTATTTAACCGGTACGGAGAAAAAGTATTTGAAACCAGTAACCACTTAATGGGCTGGGATGGCACTTATAAAGGAAAACCGCAACCGGCGGGCACTTACGTGTACCGTATTGTATTTACCAATATTTTTGGTTACGAAAATGAAAACAACGGAACGGTTTTGCTACTGAGGTAACACTGGCTCCCAAAAGAGATGTTACCTATATTTATTACAAAGCTACAGAAACTTAAAGATTGAAAAACTCTGTTGGTTATTTTACTACTTTTCCGGTTTTATCTATGTAATACGTTTTGTTGTTATCATCTTTTACCCAGGCAATACCCGCCTCAAAACTATCTGCACCTTCAAAACTGATTGGTATTACCAGGTCGCCGGCGGCATTAATGTATCCATACTTTCCACCAAGCTTTACTTTAGCCAAACCTTCTGCATAACCATTAACCATTTCGTATTGGACAGGCACAACCAGCTTCCCGGATCTATCTATAAATCCATATTTTTTATCTTTCATAACCCAGGCTCTTCCTTCGCTTGAAAAACCTGGAGAAAAATCGTCGTACAAGTCATAAAAAAGCTCCCGGCCTGTAGAATCCATTAACCCTTTTTTATTTTCTCTGCGAAAACTAATAAGGCCATAGTTGTAATCGAAGGGAGTAAAATAATATTTTGCAATGGTTATTATTTTTCCGGTGGCCAGGTCAACAAGTCCACTCTTATCGGAATCAACATTCTTATACATAGCTATCGCCGAGTTAGTTTTATCTATCCGGTAAATTTTTGCAAACTGTGGTTTGGTGGTAATAACGCCTTTCATATTAACGGCGCCCAGTAAATTTTGCCCGGTATCTACAACTGCAAAACCATTTTTAAATTCCTGCAGGCCTTTGTATGCAGGTTTCAATATCCATTTCAATTTAGTATCCATTAAACCGTACAGGTTATTCTGTTTCAGGATGATCATGTCGTTTTCAGATGGCCTTATAGCATTGTATTCAAATGGAAGAATTTCATTAAACTGCCGGTCGACCAGGCCCATCTTACTGCCTTTGAGTGCGATAAATTTTTTACCATCAATACGGTAATCCAAAAGCGTTAATCCATCTGGCGGGGTAAATATTTTACCTTCGGTATTGTAGTGAAATTTTTCCCAGCCACTCCTATTAGGGGCAGTTGCAACAACAAACCACCCGTTACTGAAATCTCCATCAAGCTTTCTGTAAATTGGCGGTACAATTTCTTTACCGCTGCGGTCAATAATTCCATATACAGCGAAAAAGGTTGCTTTACCGTTCACCATCCTGGCGGTGTCGGCTGTTTCATTTTTAACCACGGCAAAACCATACTTAAAATCGGAAATGGATTTATACTGTGCAGCAACAATCTCCTCTCCTTTATCATTTAATACCCCTTTAAGGCCCGAAACGGTAAAAACAGACCGGCCTTCCTTAAAGTCCGAAGGTTTGTAATAATATTTTGGTTCTACCAATACTTTGCCCACCTTGTCTTTAAATCCCCAAACGCCTTTACTGTTTTTAAATGTTTGGATATCCTGACTCTTTAAGGCCAACGTGGAAAATAATAGGAGAAATGGCAAACAAAAAAATTTCATGCGTAACAAATTTTAATCAATAATATTAACTGCATAGCTACGGCAATACAGGAAATAAAAATACAATACAACTCCTATTTGCAGATACCCACATGAGGGTATTTTTTGCAAACTGCAAGATTATCATTGAGGGGATAAAATTTTATTATTGTACTACTATCTCATCGGCAAAAATATGCGTATCGCCTCCGGCACCTAAATGCCAGGCAGGTAGTTTACCATATTGCAGCGCTTTAATACGAACATATCTTGTAGAAACTGCAGCAAACGCAGCTTCCACTGTTTTTAATTGTGCTTTTTCATCTTCGATGGGTAAAAAATTCTCTCCTGTATAAACCTGCATAAAATTTATATTGTCGTTAGATATTTCAATAATTATCTGCCGCGGTAAAACTATCCAGGCCCTGCTGTCCTGCAACAATCCGACATTCACTTTAGAGATTGATTTTATTTGCTGCAAATCAATCACCACATCCATATCTGT
>JBBKXU010000162.1:0-2850 GCA_037969645.1 Ferruginibacter sp.
GTATCTTCCCTGAGGTAACGAATACTTTGATTGCCCAATAGTTTTTGGTAATAAGGTGAAACTTCAAAAAGATCTTTTTGTTTATTATAGGTATAAATCCCTTTTTCGGTACCTACCACCAACTCGTTTTTTACAGTATAGATATGATTATTGAGCAGAGAAGAGAGGCCTTTGGTATCGGCATACAAGTAGTTTTTTAGCGTGCTGTCGCTTTGCCTTACAATTTTAAATACACCGTGATAGGGGTGCGACACCCAGATATTCTTATCCTGATCAATAGAAACAAACCTCGAGGATTCAAAAAAACCGGGCAGTTGTTTTGTAAAACTGAATCGGCCGTTGCTGTAATCAAATACAGCAAGCCCTCTATAATCGCCGGCAATAATTTGCGGTGTTGGAAAAGTATTTTGAACTGGCTTAAAATTCCAGAATCCTCCTTCTTTGGAGATGGGTTGGGCTGTATTGTCCTGAATTAAAAATGCGCCATCATGATGGCCCAATAGCAACTGGTTATTAATATCAGCCAGGCTCAGGGTTTGCCCTTTTGTATTGTTTACTTCGGTAAAATTGCCCTTGCTAAAACTTAAATCTTTGGTATTTTGTAATAAGACACTGTATAACCCATTTGAAGTACCCAGAAATAACCGGCTGTCTTTTATAATAGCAGTGTATCCCGATCCCTCCAGTGACATGGGTTTTAATTGTTTGATGGCACTATTGTATGCTATAAAGTCAATCCCATTATCCAGCCCCAACCAAAGATTACCCTGGTTATCATATAAAATGCTGAGAACATTATTATTCTGAAGTCCTTCTGATCTTGAAAAACTCTGGATGATGTTACCTTTTATATCGGCGATATAAACACCATTGTTATTGGTGGCAAAAGCAAACCAACCGTTATTTATTTTGGTAGCATCATAAATCCGCTCATTTTTAAGCAACTGGTCGCTTACAAAAGGGATTTTGGAAACTCCGGTTTTGGAGATAACATAAACGCCGCTTCTTAAAGTAGTCACCAGCGAACTATCGTTGTTAATTGGTAAAATGCAGGTAACCGGTTCATCAAAAGGCAAGATATTATTGACCGATAATGGAATCCAGGCCTCATTTTCGAACTTTAAGATGCCTGTTCTGTAATCATGTGCGTATAATTTGTTGTTACTTATTCCCAAATATGTCCATTCGGAACTGGCATTAAAAGCTGCAACCACACCATTATTGGGGAATTTAAAAATCTTGCTGTTGGATCTGAAAAACACATCGGTATTTGATATTACAATATCCCACACATCACCAAAAGTCCTGTCCCTGGGACTTAATTTATCAATCAGAGAAATATATTGTAAAGCTCCATTTTGTGCCGGCGTAAAATAACCCAGTTCATCTTGCCCACCCACATAAACACGGTTATTTTTTCCAATTGCAACAGAACGCACAATTGTTTTGTTAGGAAGAGGGTAGATATTCCAGTTTCGGCCGTTATAACTTAATAATCCTTCATTATTAGCTATATAAATAATACCATTTTGATCCTGTTTTATATCCCAGTTCTGTAATCCGGCATTATAAAACTGCTTGGAATAGTTGATAATATCCGGCAATCCGATGCTGTTTTGGCACAAAACATTAATTGGTAAAAAAAGCAAGATGATATATTTCTTCATGTGGCTGATTATTGTGGTTGTGAAGGTAATATATTTAGATGATGTAGTAATGTAGTACTTTATTGATACTGATAATCAATGATTTAGAATTAGTGATGTAGTAATGAAGGGGCAATTTATTCTTAAATTGTAGTATCTGTGATTATATTTACATCATAAGTTTTTACAAATTTTCAAACCAAATTACGCTATATGAAATTAAAAGCCATTCTACTGTGTTTAAGTATTACACTGGGCACATTTCTTCAACAGGCCATCGGGCAAAATATTGACGCTACCGGTAAAGTATTAAATCGATCTACGGGAAATCCGTTGGTTGGTGTAAATGTTAGTATACAGGGTACAAAAACAGCAACTACTACAGATGCTTCCGGAAGTTTTTCTATTACCGTACCTAAAGGTGGGCGACTGTCCTTTACTTATATAGGTATGTCGCCTGTTACTATCCAGGTAAACAAAACCGATAATATTACGGTCTTTATGGATGAAGCCACAAAAAGCCTGGATGAGGTTATTGTGATTGGTTACGGTACTCAAAAAGTCACCAAGGTTTCCGGTGCTATTTCAACCGTAAAAGAAGCTGATATAGAAAAACTTAAGCCTGTTAGAGCAGAAGATGCGTTACAGGGACGTGCTTCGGGTGTTACGGTAATATCTCCGGGTTCGCCGGGAGCTAAGCCAACCGTACTGGTAAGAGGTATTCCTTCATATACTGGTACCGATCCGGTTGTAATTGTGGATGGTGTTATACAGACTTTGGATGATCTTAATTCTATAAACTCTGCCGATATTGAATCTATTAACGTTTTAAAAGATGCTGCTACAACAGCTATTTATGGTGTAAAAGGTGGTAATGGTGTTATACTTGTTACAACCAAAACCGGTAGATTAAATCAGAAGACGCAGTTTAGTTTTAACAGCAATTTCGGTATCCAGGAGGTAACCAATAAAATTGGTGTGCTGAATGCAACTGAGTATGGAGCTATGATTAATGAAGGAAGTACGATTTCCGGTGGCAATGTTATTTTCCCTAATCTGTCAACATTGGGTAAAGGCACTAACTGGCAGGATCAAATATTTCATAATGCGGCTTTACAGAATTACAGCCTGACGGCAAGAGGAGGCGGTGAAAAGATGAGCTACTTTCTTTCCGGTGCTTATTTAGGCCAGGATGGTATAGTAG
>JBBKXU010000163.1:0-16190 GCA_037969645.1 Ferruginibacter sp.
CCCGGTAAATGCATCTCTGCAGGTTTTGAATAAAAACAGGGTAGCTTCTTTTTTGGAAAGATTTCCGTTTATAGAATCTAATCAATTGGCGCAAGTAAATTTTTTTCAACAAACCGACGGAGCGCTGAGAGAGAATGCCATGAATATGTTTCATGGTTTGATTGTGAGATACCGGCCCAAGCAATCTATTGAAACGATGATTGATGAAGTGGCCAAACTTGAAGAGTTGCTGAATACTGCTGAACCCGTAGCTGCAGTTAAACCCGCTGCTACGCCAAAGAAAAATGAGATTGCAATATCTGATATAGAAAAGCTGTACAAGAACCGACCCCGTAAATATGTAAATGGAGATTTGTATTTGCAGGTAGGCAGAACAGGCATTGTAGATGCTGATTATGATATAACAAAAAAAACGGCCCTCGATTCTTTCGTAACCGTTACACCTAAGGATGCTTTAAAGGATGGCTTGATTGACAAGTCGGAATACAAAGAATATAAGAAAGCATCCTTAATCAGAATATACTATCCAAAGTGGTATAAGCTGGATACGGTAGCTACACCAACACCAACCGGCCGAGGAGATAGTTTAGCGGTTAAGCACACGAAAAAGAATCCCGACTCAACGATATTTAAAGTTTTTGAAAGAACAAAATGGAAAGAAACCGCCATAGTAGGAGATGTTACAGGCAGTATGTACCCCTACAATGCCCAGCTTTTATTATGGATAAAAGTTAACTCCCTGGATAGTCTTACAAGAAAATTTGTTTTTTTTAATGATGGGGACAGTTTACCAGACAGCAAGAAAAAGCTGGGAAAAACAGGGGGTATTTATTTTAAAACCTGTAATGATTTTGAGGATGTAAAGGCGCTGCTTAAGGCAACCATGTTGAAAGGCGGCGGCGGCGATTATCCTGAAAATAATATTGAGGCATTGTTGAAGGCTGAGAAAGTATATCCTGAAAATCAGTTTCAGGTGATGATAGCCGATAACTGGGCGCCCATAAAAGATAAAGTACTTTGGAAACAGCTTACAAAACCGGTGAGAGTGGTGCTCTGCGGGGCTACTGAATTCAATGTAAACATCGACTTTCTGAACCTGGCTAGGCAAACCAAAGGTTCGGTTCATTTAATAGAGAAAGATTTGTATGACCTTGCCGCCTTACATGAAGGTGAATTTTTACAGGTTGGGAAAAATAGTTTTGTTGTAAAAAACGGTGTGTTTGTTGAAGCCGGAGATACTGGTACTAAATAAACACTTTCCTGCAATTCTATGAAACAACTATTGTGTAGCTTAAAGTTACATTTCCTGCCTGCAAAAACTGTAGTGTATAAGTACCCGCTACGGCACGTTTAAACTTATAAATGCTATTAATTATTGGAGCATTTTGAGTGCACACGCAACCTCTGTATCCAGCAACAACGTTAACTGTTATCGTATTGCCGCCTCCTAATTCGGTAAAATTTTGTAATTGGCCACAGCCATTTTGAGCTGTCCAGGAAACAGTCAGATCAATTTCCTGATTAACAGCAGCTGTTGTTGCACCTGTCACCTGAGTTACATTGGCATTTGCAGAAAAAAAGCAATCGTCAGGGTTCGAAGCTTTAACACATCCCGCCAAAACCGGGATAAGAAAGAGAATAACCGATAGTTTAAAAAGGGTTGATTGTTGCATAATTTTTATTAAAATAGATTTAAGTTTATTGTGCTTCGTTGAACGTAAAATTAGCATTTATTTCGGATACCCTAAGCGCTTTTGTATAATGGTCTGATAACAGACGACAGGAAAAAAATATTAATAATCTATTTGTCAAAATGCAATGCAGAGATTCTCGATTTTTTTATTTTTACCATTTTGCAGGTAAGATTAACATTTTGTTGTGCAGCTATTGTACTTTTGTTTCGTTTCATTGCAAAACAGAATAATTGTTGGCACAAAAATGGTGCAACAGTCATATACATTAAAACCGGCATTTCATGTTTGATATTTTATTACAGATTGACAGTACAGGAATAGGTGCGTCAACAGTAGGAAAAGAATCCTTATTTTCCTTATTGGTAAAGGGTGGTGTACTAATGATTCCGCTGGCCATTTTTATGGCAATGGCTATATTCTTCTTTATTGAACGTTTAATTGCCATTCGCAAAGCCAGTAAAATAGAGGATAATTTTATGAACATTATCCGTGATCATATTATCAGTGGTAATGTTGCTGCGGCCAGAAGCCTTGCAAAAAATACACATCACCCGGTGGCAAAAATGATCGACAAGGGAATTCAGCGTATTGGTAAACCTATTGATGCCATTGAAAGAAATATGGACAATATCGGTAAGCTGGAGATATATAAAATGGAACGTAACTTGCCGGTGCTATCTGTAATTGCACGTATTGCACCGCTGTTTGGTTTTGTGGGTACAATTATTGGTTTGGTAATGTTGTTAAGAGATTTTGCTGCGGCTTCTAATCCTTCCATAACTGATATTGCTGATGCGATGTATGTAAAAATGATTACATCAGCAACAGGATTAATCATAGGTATGCTTTCCTTTTTGGGATACGCCTATCTGAATACACAAATTGATAAGACGGTGCATAAGATGGAGTCTGCAAGTTCTGACTTTATAGATATTTTACAGGAACCAACCAGGTAGTTTAATAACGGTTTATTTGCTTATTGATACTACAGAAGAAAATATATTATGGGTTTAAAAAATCGTTTACGGGATAATCAAAATGAAGTGGATGCAGGTCCGCTTAATGATGTGCTGTTTATTTTATTGATGTTTTTTTTGCTGGTATCAACATTGGCCAATCCAAACGTGGTAAGGGTTTCCAATCCTAAAGGAAAAAGCGATACCAAAGTAAGTCAGAATATTGTGGTTACTGTAACCAAAGATCAAAAAGTGTTCATTGGTACCAAACAGATTGATATGATCTACATTGATTCTCTGCTTAAGCAAGAAGTGGAGAATACAAGAAAATATGTTGATACACCAACGGTGATCATGAATATTGATACTTCCGCCTATTACGGCCAGGCATTTAAAATTATGGAAGCTGCTAAAAGAGCCAAAGCAAAACTGGCGGCCAATATCAAGCAGTAATTAATACCATCCGCTCCTTTCCATACATATCTTTTTTAATCATCACCGTTTGATAATCTTTCCTGAACAAATCAGCAGTTTTTTTGGCGTAGTCTTCATGGGTTTCCAGATAAATTTTTCCATTGGGCAGTAAATGATCTTTCCCAAATGCCGCAATCTTTTCATAAAAAATTAATGGGGAGCTGTTGGGAACAAACAGCGCCACGTGTGGTTCAAAATCGGTAACATTCTTGTCAAGCTTTTCTTTTTCGTTGAAAGGAATGTATGGCGGATTGCTGATGATGACATCGTAAAAAGGAAGCAAAAGCCATCTTGATTCATCCAGAAAATCAATTTCTTTAAAACTAATATGCGCATTGTGCAGCGTAGCGTTTTCAGTCGCCAAGGCAAGCGCATCCTTACTGATATCGATGCCGGTAACAATTGATGCCGGTAAGTTTTTCTTTATAGCAATAGGGATACAGCCGCTACCAGTTCCAATATCTAATATTGCCGGGTCGGTCAGTTTCGATTTTCTGTCTTTTATTAGTTGTTCCACCAGTTCTTCTGTTTCGGGCCGTGGAATCAAGACATGTTCATTCACTTTTATCTTCATGTGGTAAAACCAGGCTTCACCTAATACATATTGTACCGGTTTGTGTAACAGCAATTCCTGCAGCGTTTTTTGTATCAATTTATCGGCTGCTGGGGTAATTTTCTTTTCAGGATTTTTTAAAATATCGGTACGCTTAAGCGATGCCATTTTTTCAAATACCCAATCGGTGATAGACGTGGCTTCGCTGAGGCTGTAAATTTTTTGCAGCTGCACTAAAAAGTTGCGGTAAAGTACTTTTATCATCACAGGGCAAACATAGTGATTCGGCTGATGAAAAAATGAAATAAGTCTTGAATTATGTCCGGCCATGTAGTACTGGGAGTTAATTTATTGATACGTATTTTTGCTGCTTGTTAAATCATGAACAATATATGCAGCGTTGCCTTCAACTGGCAGCTATGGGAGCCGGTAAAGTGGCACCCAACCCAGTAGTAGGTGCTGTCTTGGTTTATAAAGATAGAATCATCGGAGAAGGGTATCATCAACAGTTTGGAGAAGCACACGCCGAAGTAAATTGTATAAATAGTGTAGCGGATGCAGATAAGGAATTAATTGCAGACAGTACAATTTATGTTTCTTTGGAACCCTGCGCCCATTTTGGTAAGACACCGCCTTGCGCCGATCTCATCATCAGTAATAAAATACCAAATGTGGTAATTGGCTGCAGGGATAGTTTTAAGGAAGTTGATGGAAAGGGTGTTGAGAAATTAAAAGCTGCAGGAGTACATGTAATAGTTGGAGTTTTAGAAAAAGAATGTGTTGATCTCAATAGTCGTTTCTTTACATTTCATAAGCACAAACGACCGTATATTATTTTAAAATGGGCAGAGAGTGGCGATGGTAAGATAGCCCCCCTAAATCCCGAGGAAGGGGGGACTTTAGCGTATGCTGAAGTAAACAGACTCTTGATAAGCAATGAATTTACAAACCGCATTGTACATAAATGGCGCAGTGAAGAAGCTGCTATATTAGTCGGAACAAATACAGCTTTACTTGATGATCCGTCTTTAACAACAAGACTTTGGCCAGGTAATAATCCACTTAGACTGGTTATTGATAAGGAATTGAAATTGCCGGGGCATTTAAAATTGTTTGATGGTAGCGTAAAAACAACTGTGTTTAATTACAACAAGCAGGACGAAACCGAGAATCTTGTTTTTCATCAATTAAATAAAGCAGATAATATGCTTACACAGATATTATCTGCTCTTTATGAACAGCATATACAGTCAGTAATTGTGGAGGGTGGCTCAAAACTGCTGCAATCTTTTATTGATGAAGGTTTATGGGACGAAGCAAGGGTGATTGTAAATGAACAATTGACAATAGGTAATGGAGTGGCGGCGCCGGCTTTAAAAAATGAAATATTGATTGCTGAGCAGAAAAACAAAACGGATCTCATATCTTTTTATAAAAAAGAACAGGCTGTAAAACCAAGCAACTAATGACCGAAGTAAATTTTTATACTACCATTGAAAGACCATCCTCAGCCGAATTTAAAGACCGTGGCAGTAAATTTCTTGCCTTTGCTTTTCCAATTGCAACTGCCGATGATTTTAAAAAGGAAATGCAGCAATTGAAGAAAGATCATCCCAAAGCGGTGCATCATTGTTTTGCTTACCGCATAGGTACCGACGGGAATAATTTTCTGTCGTCGGATGATGGCGAGCCATCGGGCACAGCCGGTAAACCCATTCTAGGACAAATAGACAGCAAGGGAATAACCGATGTGGCTGTAGTAGTTGTGCGGTACTGGGGCGGCACCATGCTGGGCGTGCCGGGGTTAATAAATGCGTATAAAACGGCTGCGGCACTGGCTTTGCAGATTACACCAATTGTTGAGAAACAAGTAGAGGTAAATTATTCCATAGAGTTTGACTATACAAAGATGAATGAAGTGATGATGATAATGAAACAGTTTAACTGTACCATTCACAGCAACGAAATGCAGCTGTTTTGCAATATTAAAGCAGGTGTACCCAAAAATCGGCAGGATGATGTATTGAACCGGTTGAATGATTTACAATCAGTTTCGCTTAAAAAAATCGGTTAGTAATCAGGGATTTTGTATTTTTCTGAAAATAATTTTATGGCAGCCGAAAAAAAGTACAAAAGGTTTTGGAGTTTCTACCCTTATTACCTCACCGAGCATGGCGATTTAACCAATCGCACTTTACATTTTATAGGCACAGCGGGTTTATTGGTCATCTTAGTTATAGCCATTGTTTTGCAAAAATGGTGGATGTTGGCATTGATACCGGTTTGTGGTTATGGTTTCGCCTGGGTGGGGCATTACTTTATCGAGAAGAATAAACCGGCCACATTTACATATCCGCTTTGGAGCCTCGGCAGCGACTTTGTGATGTTCTGGCATATACTCACGGGCCAAATTGGTAAAAAGCTGGAAGAAGCTAAAAAGACAATTAATTAAGTTATGAATGTAGAAACCATACGAGAATATGTTTTACAAAAACCTGCTGTTACAGAAGGTTTTCCGTTTGATGAAGAGAGTTTAGTGTTTAAGGTAAACAACAAAATATTTATGATTGCAAGCCTTGACGAAACACCGCTGCGGTTTAATGTAAAATGCGACCCAGAGAAAGCCATTGAGTTAAGAGATGATTATCCCGACACAGTTTTGCCCGGCTACCATATGAATAAAAAACATTGGAATACCATTGTTGTAGATGGCAGGCTAACTGCAAAGCAATTGAAAGGGATGATTGATGATTCATATGACATGATTGCTAAGGGAAAAAAGAAATAGGTTATTTCTTTTCGTACTTCCAGTTTTTTCCCTTTCCTTCTGCAATCCATTCCATGGCTGTTGCCATGCGCCGGTTCCTTGTTTCTTCAGTTTTTGCACCGGTAATCCACTCTAGGTATTCTTTTTTATGAGATGGCGCAAAATTTTCAAATACCTGTTTTGCTTTTTTATTTTTATTTAGTGCGCTGATAAAATAATCGGGTGTAATAATTTCCTTTTTTTCTGTTGCCTTTTTGGTTGGTAGTTTAACACCTTTGTCAATTAGTGCCATAGATTCTTTCACCCACGCAGTTATTTTTTTATCAGACGGCAGATCTTTTATTTGAGTAATTCTTCCCAAATGCCCCATTGCTACTTCTGATTTAGCATTCTCTTGTAATACAGCATCCTTCATGATTGCAGCAAACCAAAAACCCATTACTGCGTGCTGTTTAAAGGCAGCCATATGGCACATCATCTTGTCTTTATAATCGAAATGAGGCATGCCCCATTTGGTTTTTTCTTCCACATCGGGGCAGGCATTATGTACCAACTCACGTATGTGATTAAGAATTGGTTTTGCAAAATCAGCCCTCCGTGAAATATATGCGTCAATTGCTTTTTCTTTTTTACCCATAATTACAAATTTAAAAACTTACTAAATACCATTTCTCATTTTTCTTTAACATTATTAACGATTCAGACTTTTTCCCATCTGGCCCAAACAGAATGACTACTTTAGCATTTCCTCCTTTTATAAGCACATCTCCCACAATTTTTCCGGTAGAAAAATATGCGGCAAAACTTGCTTGACTCTTTTTATCAGCATCTGCAACGGTACATATCTGCTTGCTATCGCCATCGGTATCAAGTCCCTGATGGCAAATCAATCTTAATTGTTCAAATTTTCCGGTTTTGGCCGCATTGAAAATTATTTGGGCCACTCCTTCTGGGGTTGATTGACTAAGACTATCAGTCTGTGCCTGAACAGTAGAAAGGCTTATCAATATAACAAATACAAAACTAAACAGTTGCTTCATGTTTATTATTTTTTCTTTGCTGTACACATCCAGTCCCAGGGATATGGCTCTGCCAGCCACTTTGGTGGCCTATGAAATTCGGTGCTCCAATCATAATTTATTTTTTTGATCTGATTTACTTCAAATCCTTCGAGCGTTAACAACAACTGCAGTTCTTCCCGTAAATAATGTTTGGTAGGTACATTGTCAATATCTGTAACGCCTTGCTTAATATTGGCTGCTTGCCGAATGGCTTTTTTGGGTGCCGGAGTTTCGTCGTTTTCTGCATCATCTACATTCCAACGGTCAGCAATTATATTAGCGTATAGTTTAGATTCCAGCGATGGAACAACGAGAACGAGTGCACCTCCAGCATTTAAACAAAGCGAAAGCGACTGAAAAAAATTAATTCTCTTTTCCAGCGAATCGGTAAGTATAGCATTGATGCAGATGGCGCTGTCGCAGGGCGCAACAGTAAGCTGATCTGCTGAAAAATCCATGCGGTGATATTCCACATTTTTGTATTCAAGATATTTTTCTTTAGCTAATTGTAAGTTTTTGGCAGAAATATCCGCTGCAATAATTTGTTTGAATTTTGGTGCCAGTACTGGTATCCATTTGCCAACGGCGCAACCAATATCCATGATAGTTTTTTCGGGAGAAGCCATTTCTTCAATGGCAGCAACAATGCTGCCCGATACGTCATTCTGCAATACGTCAAAAATTTCGGTGTCATATTTTGGGGCAATGGTTTCCCAGTATTTTCTGTCCATTAAAACTGCTTTCGTTTTTTGTTTAAGAATTTTTGAAAACAAAAGTTACGAAAAATAAAACAGCTTTTCTATTTTAGAAAAGCTGTTAAAAAATATTTAAACGATTTGTTATTTAAAACTCTCACTCACGACCAACTCCTTGCTTCCAGCAGTATACACATAAAACCCTTCGCCACTCTTAGCTCCCAGTTTACCAGCCAAAACCATATTTACCAATAATGGGCAGGGCGCATATTTAGGATTACCAAAACCATCCTGTAAAACTTTCAAAATACTCAAGCAAACATCAAGGCCAATAAAATCGGCCAACTGTAAAGGTCCCATTGGGTGGGCCATACCTAGTTTCATAACGGTATCAATTTCTTCTACGCCGGCAACACTTTCATACAAACTATAAATAGCTTCGTTAATCATCGGCATTAAAATACGGTTGGCAATAAAGCCGGGGTAATCATTTACCGCACATGGTATTTTGCCAAGTTGTTTACTTAATTCAACAATGCTTTCAGTAACTTCTTTTTTAGTAGCATATCCATTAATAATCTCCACCAGTTTCATTACCGGTACCGGGTTCATAAAATGCATACCTATAACTAAGCCAGGCCTTTGTGTTACAGCCGCAATTTTTGTAATGGAGATAGAAGAAGTATTTGTAGCAAGGATACATCCTGCAGGTGCATATGTATCCATTTGCTCGAAGATGGAAAGCTTTAAATCAACATTTTCTGTTGCAGCTTCAACAACAAGCTGAGCATCTTTAACACCTTCGGCAATAATTGACGAAACTTCAATATTTGCCAGGGTGGCTTTTTTCTGATCTTCAGTGATTGTTCCTTTGGTCAGTTGTCTGTCTAAGTTTTTATTAATGGTATCCAATGCTCTTTGCAGCTGCGATGGATTCACATCAACCAAACTTACTTTAAAACCAGATTGGGCAAATACATGGGCAATTCCGTTTCCCATGGTGCCTGCGCCGATAACGCTAACATTCTTTATCATAATATTTACTTTTTAGTCTCCCGCAGATCCCGCGGAAAACGCTGATATTTTTAATTTCTAAATCTTCAAATCAATCTCCTCCATAAATAGTTCCCCCTTTAGGGGGCGGAGGGGGTTTTTACTTAAACGCATTAATCCCCGTCACATCCATTCCCGTAATCAGCAAATGAATATCATGTGTGCCTTCATAAGTGATAACACTTTCCAAATTCATCATGTGGCGCATTACGGAGTACTCGCCTGTAATGCCCATTCCGCCCAGCATCTGGCGGGCGTCACGGCAAATATTGGTGGCCACTTCACAGGCATTCCTTTTAGCCATGCTCACCTGTTGCGGTGTAACTTTTCCTTCATTCATCAATACGCCCAAACGCCAGTTTAGTAATTGAGCCTTGGTTATTTCAGTAACCATTTCGGCAAGTTTCTTTTGCTGTAACTGAAAACCGCCGATGGGTTTTCCAAACTGAATTCTTTCTTTACTGTATTGTAACGCCGTATCATAACAGTCCATGGCTGCGCCAATAGCGCCCCAGGCAATGCCGTAACGTGCTTTTGTTAAACAGCCCAATGGCCCTTTCAATCCTTTAATGGTTGGAAAAATATTTTCTTTAGGAACTTTTACATTATCAAAAACCAACTCACCCGTTGCGCTGGCACGTAAACTCCATTTGCCATGTGTTGTTGGTGTGCTGAAACCTTCCATACCTCTTTCTAATATCATTCCTCGAATATCACCGGCTTCATCTTTAGCCCATATCACTGCCACCTGACTAAATGGAGCATTGCTGATCCACATTTTTGCACCATTTAAAATTACATGGTCGCCGGCATCTTTAATATTACTGAGCATATTGCTCGGGTCGCTACCATGGTTGGGCTCTGTTAATCCAAAACAACCCAACCACTCGCCGCTGGCAAGTTTGGGTAAGTACTTATTTCGTTGTTCTTCGCTGCCATATTGATAAATGGGAAACATCACCAAACTGCCTTGCACGCTGGCGGTTGAACGCACCCCGCTGTCACCACGTTCCAGTTCCTGCATCATCAATCCGTAACTGATATAATCGAGTCCGCCGCCGCCATATTGCTCCGGCACTGTGGGTCCAAAGCAACCCAGGTCACCCATTTGTTTTACAATCTGTTGTGGAAACTCTGCCCGCTGGGCATAATCTTCAATAATGGGCGAAATTTCCTTCTTCACATAATTGCGTACGCTCTCCCTGATGAGCTTATGTTCATCTGTAAGCAGTTCATCTACATTAAAATAATCGGGAGATTGAAAATTATCAGTTTTAGCAGCCATAAATTATGATTATAGTTAATCGTTTTTTTGCTCGGCAAAGATAAAGCATCTGCCCATCATATATAAATACGCGGTATTTGGGTTGTCAACAATAATTTTCTTTAAATTAGCAAACTTATGAATGCATATACTTATTTGGCATTGGGCGATAGTTACACTATTGGTGAGCAGGTTCCATTTGCTCAAAATTTCCCCAACCAAACTGTGCAACAGTTACGGAAAACGGGTTTGCAGATGCATGCCCCGGAAATAATAGCTAAAACAGCCTGGACAACAGATGAGTTGCAAAAAGCCATTGAAGAAACTTTTGTTTTAAATCAATACGATTTTGTAAGTCTGTTAATTGGCGTAAACAATCAATACAGAGGTAGAAATCTAGCGGAGTTTGAACAGCAATTCAATGTGTTATTAAAAAAAGCCATTGAATTATCGGGCGATAGACCAAATCGTGTTTTTATATTAAGTATTCCCGACTGGGGTATAACACCTTTTGCTGAGGGAAAAGATAGAGATAAGATTGCTGAGGAAATAGATAGGTTTAACCGGGTTTGCGAAACGGCTGCATTGGATGCTGGCTGTTACTTTATTGATATCACTAAATCGCAAAGGAGTGACGGGCAAAACAAAGAATTTCTTGCGCCAGATTTACTTCATCCTACAGGTAAAGAATATGAAAAGTGGGCTACCATACTATCAACGGCCATTATTAAATCTATTTAAAAATGACATCTACCGATTTCAATGAAGTGCAAGGTTTTAAAACCTGGTGGGCTTGGCTTAGCGTGGCGGCACTAAATGTGTTCTTTATATATGCGATTGTACAGCAGGTAATTTTGGGCGAGCCATTTGGTACAAAACCAGCACCAGATTATGTTTTAATAATTGTTGAGTTGTTTTTCCTACTGCTGTTATTATTTTTAAAGTTAGTAAGACTGAAGACGAGAATAACGGAAGCAGGAATTTATTATCGCTATTATCCCTTTCATTTTAAAGAGAAACTAATTGAGTGGCATGAGTTGAGGGATGCTTATATGAGGGAGTATAATTCGTTATACGAATATGGTGGTTGGGGAATCAGAACCGGGGCAGAGAAATGTGGTAAGGCTTTAAACACTTCCGCATCATCAAACATTGGGTTACAACTTCAGTTCAATAATGGAAAATTATTGCTGATTGGCACACGCAAACCCGATGAAATAAAATTGATTATTGATTCAATAATTGCTTCAGGTAAAATAAACAGGGGAGTTTAAAAAATTGATCAGGATAAAAAACCTGCCATTTCTGTCTGATATTGCTGAGCAATGGCTCTTGCTTCCGCCGCAAAATCTTCTTTTTCACTGGCGTAAATAATTGCCCGGGAAGCGTTTACAAGCAAGCCGCAGTCTTTATTCATTCCGTATTTGCTCACTTCAGACAAGCTTCCACCCTGAAAACCAACGCCAGGCACCAATAAAAAATGGGCAGGAATTATTTTACGAATCTCTGCCAAGTCACTTGCTTTAGTTGCGCCAACTACAAACATCAGATTTTCATCAGTACCCCAACTGCTCACTTTTTTTAAAACGGATTCGTATAAAAACTCACCACTGCCTTGGTTCGTGTCGTCTCGAACCAAACGGAGCTGTTCAAAATCTTTACTGCCTGCATTGCTGGTTAAACCTAAAACAATGGCCCATTTGCTTTCAAATGCTAAAAAAGGTTTTACACTGTCCTCGCCCATGTATGGTGCAACGGTTATGGCATCAAAGTTTATTGTTTGAAAAAAAGCTTTGGCGTATTGGGTAGATGTATTGCCGATATCGCCTCGCTTGGCATCGGCAATAATGAACTGATCTTTGGGGATATAATTTACCGTTTTTTCCATGGCTTCCCAGCCTTTCAAACCCATCGCTTCGTAAAAAGCCGTGTTAATTTTATAAGCCACACATAAATCCTGCGTAGCATCAATAATTTGTTTGTTGAATTCAAAAACAGCATCGGGATGCGCCTTAAGATGCTCAGGAATTTTATCAAAGTCGGTATCGAGCCCAATGCAGAGATAAGATTTTTTTTGTTGTATTTGTTGAACGAGTTGTTTTCTGGTCATGCGGCAAAGTTAATCAGTTAGTCTTGATATAATTTCTCTGGCTATTGCTTTTGAATTATCATCTCCTCGTTTCATCAATTGCTCAATAATATTTCTCTTAGATTTTTCATCCCTGTTCTGGCTTAGCTTAAAAGTATTTTCAAGACTTTCTACCTCGATACTGAAACCAACGATGGCTTTTACCATTTTGTCAACATATTCCTGAGAAATATTTTGGAAAGATGATGGCCTGTTTTGACCTTCATATTTATCAGTGATGGCTTTTACTGCTGCAACTGTACCAGCTTCATCTTTAAATTTTATTTTACCTTTTGCATGAACTGTCATGTAGTCCCATGTACTTCCCATAGCGGGGTCGGTATACCAGCTGGCGCTTACATGTGTGTGTGGGCCGTTAAAGATCACCAACACATTTTCATTTTTTTCAAAGGCAATATGATGATCTGTTTTCTTCATCAGGTGACCGCTTAAGAATATTTTACCATCATCCTGTATTTCAACTTCGAGCGGGATATGTGTGGCAACGGGGTATTGCTCACCCTGACCGGTTATCACCGCAAATGAATTATTTTTCATAAAATCGAAGACCTTCTGCTGATCTTCTTCGGTGTAGTAAGAAAATTTGTACATGATTAACTGTTGATCTTTTCTAAAATCATTTTTTCAATTGATTCATCCTGCCAGTTGTTTTCAATATCGGGGATGGCCATTATTTGCTGCATAATGGCTTCCTGCTTTTGGCCGTTCACCAGTGCATCACTATATCTTATTTGCGGACTGAATGTTACCTGGCTGTACAATGGTATCCATTTATCAGGATGTTTTTTGCTGAAAGCTGCTTCAATCTTTTTTTGCAATAAGAATTTTGGATCAGCGACTTTATCCCTCATCTCCACAAAATTATTTAAAGCCAGGTCGCAGATTGCATCGCCATCGGGTTTTCTTAAAGATTGGTATTCGTCTAAAATTGATTCCCAGTTTTCAGCATGTTTATCAATTAAGCTGTCTAAAACAGAGCAATCTTCAAAGCCGCAGTTCATGCCCTGTCCAAAAAAAGGAACCATAGCGTGGGCGGCATCGCCAATAAGTGCAAACTTATCCTCCCTTATCCAGGGATAACATTTTACTGTAACTAAGGAGGCGGTTGGGTTATTGAAAAAATCTTCTTCCAATGTTGGCATCAATGGTTGAGCATCAGTAAAAGTCTCTCTAAAAAATGCTGTTACTTTTTCTTTTGTATTCAAACTTTCAAATGAAGGGGTTCCTTCAAAAGGAAAAAATAAAGTACAAGTAAAACTGCCATCCATATTCGGCAAGGCAATCAGCATATAATTACCACGCGGCCAAATGTGCAGGGCATTCTTCTCCAATAAAAAACTGCCGTTTTCGCCAGCCGGTATGGTTAGTTCTTTGTAGCCAAAATCGATGTAGTACTGGTTATATTGAAAACGATTGTGTTGTAATTGATGAGTGAGACGACTTGCGGCGTATGCACCGTCGCTGCCGAATATAAGCTGACTGTTTATTGTAGTTCGTTTTTCGTTTGTTGCATTTTCAAAAAGAATATCATTTTTATTCCAGTCAATACTTTCGCATTTCTGATTGAAGATAATTTCTGCTCCGTTATGTTCGGCCAGATCCATTAATCTGCAATTCAATTCACCCCGGGAAACAGAATTAATGTATTGCCCTTCCTTTCCATAGGGCTGATAGGCTGTGCTGCCATCAGCATTATGCATAAAACGGCCGTGCATGGGAATACAAATTTTTCTTATCTCTTCCATTAAACCAACTTCTTCCAATGCTTTAATGCCACGATCACTTAACGCAAGATTGATAGAGCGACCTGCGACTAAATCTTCTTT
The DNA here is from genome assembly GCA_037969645.1 of Ferruginibacter sp. Classification (GTDB taxonomy): domain Bacteria; phylum Bacteroidota; class Bacteroidia; order Chitinophagales; family Chitinophagaceae; genus Ferruginibacter. Next base: position 14,493 of record JBBKXU010000163.1, read on the forward strand.
ACGCATATCGGAACGGCGCTCGTAAATGTTTACTTTATATCCACGTTTTGATAAATAGATAGAAAGCAATGAGCCTACCAAACCTGCGCCAATAATGACTGTGTCTTTCTTTTCCATTAATTTTTATTGAGTATCAGTTTAACAATTTCTCCAAACTTCCAAACGTCTTCAAAGCTGTTGTATAATGGTACAGGAGCAATTCGTATTACGTTTGGTTCACGCCAGTCGGACAATACACCGTTTTGTTTTAAGGCTTCAAATACTTCTTTGCCTTTCTCCAACATTAACATAGAAACCTGACAACCTTTACTTTCTTTTGGTGTAATTATTTCTATCTTCTTTTCTGAAAAATTTGTATTGAGTTCTTCAACGATAAAAAATAGATAGTCGCTTAATTGCAGTCCTTTGGTAATTAGATTTTCTATACCTGCTTCTTCAAATAAATCAAGCGAAGCTTTGTGTGCGGCCATGCTTAACACAGGTGCATTGCTTAGTTGCCAGCCCTCCGCAGTTGCAATGGGTTTAAAACCTTTCTCCATTTGAAAGCGGGTTTCTTTTTCGTGACCCCACCAACCTGCCAGTCTTGGTAAAGCTGTATTGCTTGCATGGTTTTTATTAATAAATGCGCCAGCAACGCCACCTGGCCCGCTGTTTAAATATTTATAGCTGCACCAGCAAGCAAAATCAACATCCCAGTCATGCAAATGCAATTCAATGTTACCAGCCGCATGTGCCAGATCAAAACCGCAATAAGCGCCAACGTCATGAGCAGCTTTGGCAATTGTTTGCATATCAAATACTTGTCCGCTGTAATAATTAACGCCGCCAAAAATTACCAATGCAGTCTCTGCCGCATGTTGTTTTATTGTTGACAGAATGTCTTCCGTTCTTATGGTATGTTCTCCTTCTCTTGGAGAAACTTCAATGATCACTTCATCAGGATTTAAACTATGAAACCTAGCTTGTGTTTCTAACGCATATTGATCAGAAGGAAATGCTTTTGCTTCGCAGATAATTTTATATCGCTCTTTTGTGGGCTGATAAAAACTCGCCATCAGCAAATGGAGGTTAACGGTCAATTGATTCATCACCACTATTTCTTCGGGCAATGCGCCAACAATTTTTGTCAATAATTGCGGAAACATTTCATGATAACTGAACCAGGGTTGTCTTGCATGAAAGTGCCCTTCCACACCAAAACTGGCCCAGTCTTCCAGTTCATTAAGCACATAATCCTGTGTGGTCTTGGGTTGCAAACCAAGTGAGTTGCCGGTGAAATAAATAGATTCGTTTCCATTGATAATGGGTATATAAAATTTATCCCTGAAATGTTTTAACGAATCCTGCTCATCTAATTGTTTGGCAAAAGCCTGACTGTTCTCAAAAATCATTCTTTATATTTTAATCTATCGTTGCAATCACTTTCAATTCTATGGCTATTGGTGTGGGCAAGCTTTTAACTTCAACCGTTGTTCTACAAGCCTGCACATCCTTAAAATATTCTCCATAAATTTTATTATAAACAGGAAAATCTTTTTTCATATTGGTTAAGAAAACGGTTACATCCACCATCTTATCCCAACTGCTGCCGCTGGCTTCCAGCACGGCTTTCACGTTGGCAAATACTGAATGACATTCGGCTTCAATATCATACTTCACAATATTTCCATCCTTATCTAATTCTAATCCGGGAATTGA